>CAJWBT010000142.1 GCA_913020235.1 uncultured Chloroflexota bacterium | reverse complement strand
CTCCCGCAGCATGGTCAGGAACTCGGACGAGGCGGGGACCATGCCCACCGAGCCCATAACCGGCTCCACGATGACCGCCGCCAGTTGGTCCTTGTTCTCCTCCAGGAGCCGGCGCGCCGCCGCCGTTTCGTTGAAGGGGATGATTACCACCTGGTCCAACACGCCTTCGGGAAGCCCGGCGCTGCTGGGCAGCGCCTCGGGGCGCAGGGGATCGCCCGCCTGCCGGGGGTCGACCCGGAGGCTGACGGTCACCCCGTCGTGGGTACCGTGATAGCCGCCCTCGACCTTGGCGAAGCGGCTCTTACCGGTAACAGCCCGGGCGGCCCGCAGGGTGTTCAGCGTCGCCTCGGTGCCCGAGTTGGTGAACCGGACCAGGTCGAAGCTAGGAATTCGGTCGCAGAGCAGCCTGGCCAGTCGGATCTGGTGCTCGTTGGGCGCGTTGTAGACCACACCCCGCTCTAGTTGCTCCCGAACCGCACGGACCACCGGCTGCGGCCCGTGGCCCAGTATTAACGTGGTCATAGTGTTGATGAAGTCCAGCCGGTCGACCCCATCGGCGTCCACCACGTGACAGCCGGAGCTGGAGTCAACGAAGATGGGATAGGGTTCCCAAAAGATCGAGTGCCGGCTGTCGCCGCCGGGGAGATATTCCGCCGCCTGCTGCCAGAGGGCCCGGGACTTGGGGGTCAACTCCAGATAGCGGGTGGTCTCGTCAGTGGCCTGGGTCATGGCGGCTCCTCCGGACTGGATTGGCACCAGTGTAACAGAGCAGATGGGGTTGGGTGAGGTTCTCACGTCGCCAGCTTCTTGACGCCGCCGTGGCGCGCCACTACAATCCTCGCGTCATGCAGCCTCTAGTTCCTCGCGACGGGCGCCTCCTCCCGCCCTACCGGGTCCTGGACCTGGCCGGTAACTTCGGGGTGTTCTGCGCCAAGCTGCTGGCGGACTACGGCGCGGACGTGGTGAAGGTAGAACCGCCGTCGGGCGACGCCGGCCGGACCAGGGGCCCCTTCCCAGAAGACGACCCCCATCCTGAGCGGAGCTTGTACTTCCTCTTCTACAACACCAACAAACGCTCCATTACCCTCAACCTGGAAACCGAGATGGGACGGTCGATATTCAAACGCCTGGCGGCCAAGGCCGATGTCGTGGTCGAGGGTTTCCCCGCCGGGTACCTGAAGGACTTGGGGCTGGATTACGATTCCCTGCGCACGGCGAACCCGAGGCTGGTCATGGCGTCGGTCACCCCCTTCGGCCAGTCCGGCCCCTGGAAGGACTTCAAGTCCTCCGACCTGATCTCCATGGCCACCAGCGGCTACATGCAGATTACCGGAGACCCCGACGGACCGCCCCTACGGCAGGGAAACGAACATTCCCACTTCCCGGCCGCCCAGTACGCCGCGGTCGCGATACTGGCCGCCCTCTATCACCGCGACCTGCTCTCCGGGGAGGGCCAGTACATTGACGTGTCGCTCCAGGAATCCCTGATCACCTACTACACCGATGCCCACCCCGCCCTGGCTTGGATGCAGATGGGAGAGAACGTCACCCGGGTGGGCACCACCTCTAACCTGGTCATTCCCCTCGGCGCTTTCCCTTGCCGGGACGGCTGGATTTCGGCGGGCATCATCACCTCCAGGGAGTGGGACACGCTGGCCCGGTGGGTGCACGAGGTGACGGGAAACGAAGAGATACTCAACGAGCGATACCGGGGCGGGAACCAGGATAGGGCGCCACACATTGACCTCATCACCGCGATGTTCATCGACTTCACCACCAGGTTCACCGCCGACGAGCTTTTCCACGAGGGCCAGAAGCGCAACCTGGTTTTCATTCCAGTCAACGACGTGGCGGACTTGCTTGGCGACCCTCAGCTGGAGGCCAGCCACTTTTGGGCCGAGCTGGACCACCCGGAAATAGGTACCCTCAAGTATCCCCTGGGCGTCTTCAACAGCGAGGACATATCCCCGGCCCAGGCCGCCGCGCCGCTGCTGGGGCAAGACAACCTGGAGATCTACTGCGATGAGCTGGGATTCGAAAAGACGGACCTGGCGTTCTTGCGCGCGTCAGGGGTGATCTAAGTATTCCTCCAAGCTTGCTCTAACCTCCGGCCCGCCACGAAGAGTCACCCCGAGAACGAAAAGGTGTAACTTGTGATGCCCCATCGAAGGGTCTTGCCTCAAGAGTACACAAGTACTAAGTCAACCTGAAATTGATGGATGTCATTATGAGCGAAGGGAAGAATCTCCTTGTTACGCTGAGATTCTACGTCCCTCCGCTCCTCAGAATGACATGCCGTTATCGCCAAGTTGACTGAGTACCAGTAGCTGCCGGCGGGAGACGTGGCATAGCGGCCCATGCTCAAACCGTGGCGCTTGGCCACGGTTTGGACCATGACCTGGGATGTCCAGCCGGCGAGTATCTCCAGGTCCCAAAGATGGGTGTGGAGCCACATCCTCTGTAGCGGGGTCAGGCTATCCCACCAGGCATCACAGCAGCTTGCCTTGGTACCGGCCAAATGTTTATCTGCGCCCACGGTGAGACCCTCCTGCCCCGGTAGAAATTGGGTCAACCTCCGACCGAGGTTTCTAACCTTTCGGACCCCGGTGCGCGTGAGACGCGGCCTCGGCAGTCGCCTCCGGGCGCCTTGCCCGCCGGTGTTACAATCTAGGAGCCGTAGGGACCCCTGCCCAGATTCCGGGCACGAGAACAGGATATGCCCGGGCCGGGCCGGTTCGCGAACTGCCTCTGCGACGGGCGAATCCAAGTCCAATCCGTAGCCGGCCGGAGAATCGATGTCCATGCAGGCACTTGAGGGCGTTCGCGTACTGGAGTTCGGCCCCTACGTCGCGCTGCCCATGACCGGGCGCATATTGGGCTCCCTCGGGGCCGAGGTCATCAAGCTTGAGACCAACAAGGTTCTCGACGAGATGGCCTTCATCCCCGCGTGGTCCCGGGGTGCGGGGCAGCCAGATTACCACCGGTCCAAGAAACGGATCACCCTGGATGTCCGGACCCCTGAGGGCAAAGACGTCTTCATGGAGCTGATCAAGGTCAGCGACGTGTTCATGACCAACTTCCGGCGCAATATCCTGGCCAGGTGGGGCATCGACTTCCCCCAGATCAGAGAGGCCAGACCGGACATTGTCATCATGTGGCAGACGGGACTGGGGGGGCACGGGCCCTACCACACCTACAAGTCTTACGGTATCCTGGTGCAACACATGTCCGGCGTGTCCCTGATGAGCGGGTCCCCCGGAGAGCCACCGGTGGCCGTCAATACCTCCTACTCCGACTACCATACCGGCGTGTTCCAGCCGGTCGCCATCATCGGGGCACTGCTCCGGCGGCGGCTCACCGGGCAAACCGCAACGATGGAATCCTCCGTTTTCAACTCCGGCGCGGTCACTTCCGGCCCGGCAATCCTGGACCATCAGGTCAACGGCAGGGTACCGGAGCGGATGGGGAACCGGGACCCGTCGGCGGTGCCCCACGGGGTTTACCCGTGCCAGGGGGATGGCAGGTACTGCGCCATCGCCGTGGGCACCGACCAGGAGTGGGGGGCTTTTTGCCGCTCCCTGGGCAGCCCAGAGTGGTGCCGGGAGCCTCGGTTCGCCACCATGCTGGGCCGGTCTCGCCACCAGGATGAACTGGACCGGCACATTCGCCAGTGGACCGTCGGCCTCCCCGCTGAAGAGGTGATGCGGAGATTGCAGGAAGCCGGGGTACCGGCCGGCATCGTTTCCCAGGGAAAGGACCTCTACACCAGCGCGCACCTTGAAGCAAGGGAGTTCTACCGCCCAACGCGGTACTACCAGGCGGACCGGGCCACGGCCGCCTCCCAGTGGAAGGAAGGTGAAAGCATCGCCTGGAGCATGCCGGTACGCCTCTCCCAGACTCCGATGGAGTTCGGCGGCTACAGCAACGTCGGTGAGGACAATTCCTACGTCTTCGGGGAACTCTTGGGAATGCCCCCCGCTGAGTCGGACCGGTTGGCGTCGGATGAGGTGATATTCTAGCAAAGCGTAGGGGCGCCTCGCGAAGCGCCAATACCAAGCACGGAGGCAAATACGGAGGCATCGGAGGTATCGATGGTAGACTACAGCAGCTACAAGGACCTGTTGATTGAGAAGAAAGACGGCATCGCGCTCCTGACGATGAACCGCCCCGAGAAGATGAACGCCACGGGCTTCCAGCTACACAACGAGCTGAGCCGCATCTGGGTGGACCTGGGCCAGGACCCGGAGGTGAGGGTGGCCGTGATCACCGGCGCGGGAAGAGCCTTCTCCGCCGGAGGCGATTTTGAGATGCTCGAAGCGGCAATCGGCAATTCAGAGGTGGTCGCCAGCAACATGCAAGAAGCCAGCGACATCGTCCACAACATGATGAACCTGGACAAACCGGTGATCTCGGCCATCAACGGCGTGGCGGTAGGTGCAGGACTGGCCGTGGCCCTTCTGGCCGACATATCTATCGCGTCGGAGAAGGCCCGGTTCACCGACGGCCATATCCGGCTTGGGGTGGCGGGAGGCGACCATGCCACCCTGATCTGGCCCCTGCTCATGAGCATGGCTAAGGTCAAGTACTATCTGTTGACCTGCGGCTTCCTGGACGGGACAGAGGCTGAAAAACTGGGCCTGGTCAGCTTGGTGGTGCCGCCCGAGGAGCTGATGCCCAAGGCGATGGAGGTGGCCCGCAACCTGGCCGCCGGTCCCCAGCCGGCCCTTCGTTTCACCAAGCGGGCCCTGAACCAGTGGCTGCGAGTGGCCGCCCACACCTCCTTCGATTACTCGCTGGCCACGGAAATGTTGGGATTTCTCGGCGACGACGTGCGGGAGGGCTACGCGGCGCTCAAGGAAAAGCGCGCACCAAGATTCCCGTCAGCCCAGTAAAGGCGAGCCGGTGGCCGGACTCGATGCCCGCGGGGCCACGGGACTCAAACACCCGGTAAATCAGGAACGAAAAGGACATGGATAGTTTCAGCGAGCAGTTGCGTGCCGAGGCGGAGCCCATCTGGAGCCGCACATTCGCCCAGCCGTTCCTCAGGGAGATCAAGGACGGCACCCTGCCGCTGGAGAAGTTCCGCTACTACCTGGCCCAGGACTACCTTTACCTGGAAGGGTTTGCCCGGACCGTCGCCCTGGCGCTGGCCAAGGCGCCGGACTCGCAAACGCTGGAGGAGCTTTCCCGCCGCGTGCTGACCCCGGTGGAGCGTTCCCTCCACCACAAGCTGCTGGCACAGGTGGGGCTAACCCTGGAAGATATCCACCGGGCCGGGCGCTCGCCCACCAATACGGCTTATGTCAACCACATGCTGAAGACCGCGGCGCTCCACGGCCTGGGCCCCACCGCCGCTGCATTGCTGCCCTGCCCGTGGACCTATCACGAACTCAAGAACGCCGTCGGAGCGTCGGAGCACCCGCTGTACAGCCAATGGACGTCTTTCTACGTCGCCGGCCTGCTCCAGGAGAGCGTGGACGCCTGGCGGGGGTTCGTAGACGCGGCGGCTCGGGAAGCGGGACCGCGGGAGCTGGATGCCATGCGGGAGGCATTCCTGACCAGCAGCCGCTACGAGTACCTGTTCTGGGAGATGGCTTACCGCCAAGAACAGTGGCCGGTATGAGCCGCCACCACCGGCCCCCACCCGCTATCAGCTATCAGCTATTATCTATGGGGTCGGGTGGGTGCTGACCGCTGACCGCTGACCGCTGACCGCTGACCGCTGGAGGCTAATCAGCCAGCCTTGCGCGGCGCACCCCGGCGTCTGCCCGGCTTCACGGCGTGCGGCCATGCCCGGTCCGAGTAGTAGCGGACACCCGGGAACGGAACCTGGTAGAACCAGCTGGCTGCCCCAGGCTTCTCCGTCTTTGAGACCCGTTCCGCTTCCCGGACGATCTCCGCCAGCTCTTTCGCGATCCAGGCGTCCAGGTCTGCCGGGAACTCTTCTGCCTCTCTAGCGCTCTCCCATAGTGCTGCTGCTGCCATCACACCACCTCCTAGCTAGCCCTAGATAGGTCCTCCTCAGTCTTCACCGCCTAATGTAATTCTCTCCCTTGGCGGCCCAAGCTGCCAGGGCCAAATGGCCCTTCGTTCTGGGCTGACCGGCTATCGGGCCAGGTATCCGGCCACATCTGCTTCAACACTCGGCCCGCCATCCAGAATCTCGTTCCAGGCCCGGCCCCGAACCCCGGAGGCGCAGAGGTGGCGGAATGATGTAGAATACTGATTCGACTCCTCTAGCCTCATGGCGTTCCCAGTGACTCCGCGGTATACGTGCCGCCCTGAACATCCCATTTGGAGGTGCACCATGCCCAAGGCGCCGATCAACGGCATCGAGCTTTACTACGAGTC
>CAJWBT010000141.1 GCA_913020235.1 uncultured Chloroflexota bacterium | reverse complement strand
CTGACTACCCAGGAGCTGGCCCCACCCTGGTTAGCCATCCACTCGAACACCCGGCCGTCCACCCAGGCCTCGCCGGTGTTCACCTTTACGGTGTAGGGGTCCGGGTACTCGACGGAGCCATCCTCGTGGTTCCAGAAGTTCCTTATGAATGTGGCCCTGGCGTGCTTGGCGCCTTCGCCGAGTTGGTTTTGGGAGTAGACGAAGTCCTCAGCGGTCATCTCTCCGTAACCCTTGTGGAACTGGACTCCCTTGCGCATGTTGAAGGTCCAGGTCAGGAAGTCACTGGAGACGCTCCACGACTCGGCCAGCAGAGGGGCGGCGGACAGGTCTGCCCGGATCGCGAATATCCCTTCCCCGACGGCCATGTTGGTCACCGATATTCGCGGCGGGGAAGTCAACAGGGGGTGCGCTTCAAATACGCCCGTCTCCGGCAAGCCCATGTTCAGGGTGCCACTGGGCTTCGCCTGCGGGGCGGCGGCCGTGGGCACGAGGGTAGAAGTCGGCAAAGCGGTGGCAGAGGGCGCTCTGGTAGCCGGTAGCTCTCTGGTGGCACCGGGTCCCGTGGTAGCCGCCGGCCCCGTGGTGGCGACCGGCGCCGCCGTAGCCGCGGGCGCGATTGTATTGGTGGGCGGAGGTGTTGCCGTGGCCGAGGTTCCACAGGCTAAGACGACCGCCAATAGCAGGGTCGCGAAGGTGAGTAGTACTGCTCGTCGACTTCCGGGCCAGCGATGATGCATTGTCGGACCTCCCCGCCTGGAATTGTTGGAACCCCTAGTTATTCCGGCCGTCCGGGGCAGTCGCCGGTCTAGACGTTCGGATTATGCGAACCTTGCCGCGAATGAATGGCTGAACGCCTACCCAGCCCAACACATCTGACGTCTTAACATAAGCCGCGGCCAAGGCATTATGGGGTGTTCGCACAAAATACCCGCAGGAATATAACCCCATTGGCGCATAGCTGTCAACCAATTGGATATATATTGATAATGGTATTCTAGTATTATCGTCAGAACTGATCGTATAATGGAGAGGTTATCGTAATAGGAAATATTATCTGATGAAATATATCGCAAATACTGATAATCCCCTGGCCTCAGCAGCGGCGCAACGCCTCTCCCGCCTGCCATATCGGGCCGGTTACCTAGGGGCGGAACGGTGGTTTCGTATCCCGCGGGGCATAGGCTCCACCTCGCCTTTTCACCGGGCTCACTTCTTGGGCATAAGAAAAGGCCCCTGGTGCTACCCAGGGGCCCTTCCGATTCGGTCTTGCTGGCTCGGTACCACGAGGGTTTGGAAACCGCCTCTACCGGCGGGGCTCGATCCACTCGAAGCCGTTCATTTGCCTCAGGTCGCCGCGTTTGATGTGATCGTTCCACAGCTCGAGCTTGGGACCCACGGCCCATATGTTGTCGAACACGTACAGGCCAAATTGGCCGAACACCTCATCGAACATGAAATGGAGGGTCTCCATCTCGATGGCATGGCGATCGGCCTCGGGTATCGTGCGCTTGGCCACAGCGGTCTTCTCTTCCAGCCAGGGGTGACTGGCGCCGTAGTTGAAGGTGGATTTGTCGGTGTAGTTGGCCAGGCCATGGGTCGGCGCCAGCCGGATGGCCGAGGAGTGGCATGTGGCCCCCTGGTAGGTCCGGCCCACCAGCTGGGGACGAAGGGCGCTGTAAGGGATGCGCTGGAACTCCACGGTGACGCCGATATCGTCCCACATCTGGGCGATGGCCTCGCAGGCTTCCACCTCGGCGGGCGCGTTACGTATGGAGGCTGTCAGGGTCATGGAGAAGCCGTCGGGGTAGCCCGCCTCGGTCAGAAGCTGCTTGGCCCGGGCTGGGTCGAAGTCCCAGACCATGTCGGCCGGAATCCGGGCCTCGTCCGGCCCCGCCCACTCCTTGGCGGCCAGGGGGTGGCCGAAACCCTTCAGCAGGGTGTCCACCAGCAGCTGCCGGTCGATGGCTATCGAGAGGGCCAGGCGAACCTTGCGTGCCTTGGCCCACTCCTCGGAGTCGAGGTCCGCGTCGGGGGAAACCCAGGGAAGGTCCGGGTGGTAGTTGGAGTCCGCTTTACCCTCCCCAGCGACCACGTATTGCTGGCCGTATAGATGAAGGCCGGCCTGGCCCGCGCCGGGCACCTGCATGAACCTGGCCCCCTCCACCTGCTCTATCAGGCCCAGAGAATCAAGGGCTATGACCGAGGTGTCCAGGGTTCCAGTCTGGAAGCCGGCCACCCGGGCGGACTCCTCAGGGACCTCCCAGAGCACCAACTCGGCGAAGGCGGGCGTCTTGCGCCAGTGGCCCTCGACGGCTCGCAGCCTCCAGAATTCCGAGGAGCGGGACTCTTCGATCTCCCAGGGTCCGGTGGCGGCCGTATTGCGGTTGGTCTCCTCTTCGCCGATCTCATCGTTCTGTTTCTTGCTGACAACATAGGCAACCGAAGACCTGGGCGTGCCCATCAGCTCTTTTATGCCGATGTCGGAGAACGGCTCACCGGTGTTCAGGACGATGGTGTAATCGTCGGGGGTCGTAATGGAGCCATTCTCGTTTAGCCATATGTCCTTGGCGTCGGAGGCCCTGGGGTGCCTTTCGCTGGTGGCGATCATCTCATGGGACCAGGCCACGTCTTCGGAGGTCATCTCCCCATAGCCCTTCTGGAACTGGACCCCCTTCCGGATCTTGAAGGTCCAGGTGATGAAGTCCTCGGAGACGCTCCAGCTCGTCGCGAGCATCGGAGCCAACACCCCATCCGGGTCATTCATTGCCATCGATTCCGTGACCCCGACGGCGGAGTTGACGAAGACCTGGGGATTGCCCGCCAGCTTGGGATGGGCCATGAAGGGCGCGATCTCCTTCTGGCCCACGTTGATGGTGCCGCTGGGCTTCGCCGCCGGGGCGGCGGACGTGGGCTTGGGCGTCGTGGTGGGCAGCGCGGTGGCGGAAGGTGCTCTGGTAGCCGGCAGCTCCCTGGTGGGAGCGGGTCCCGTGGTAGCCGCTGGCGCCGACGGTGCGGTGGTCGCCGCGGGGGCCGAAGTGGCAGCCGGTGCGGTAGTGGGCCGGGGTGTTGCCGTGGCCGCCGATCCGCAGGCTGCGATGAAGAGCAGGAGCAGAATCGCGGAAGTGAGGATCATTGGTTTGGAATTCCATGGCTGGCCGCTTCGCATCTTCGGACCCCTCAGATTCAAGATTATTGGAGAACCACATCAATTGGCTGCCGGGACAATCACCGGTTCCCCGCGGTGATCTCGTCACCCTTGCAGCGATTTGCCTACTGGAATAACCGGTCTGTCGATAGAATCAGTGGCCCTGCCGCGGCAGATCCCAAGACACACCGGCTAGCCGTAGAATCACTCAAAGCAATATAGTCCATGGCACAATATCTGTCAACACATCCCCTATACGACGATAGTACGATACTATGTTTATCGTAAATCATGATAATCAAGTGCTCCGTTATTGGCGTTTAGCAGAGATTTGGTGAACATAACCGGTCTTTTGACGTGCCTGGACGAACCTGGCCGGAGGGTGGACTTGCCGGCTCACGGCGCGCTGAGGCTCCAAGCGGGCCGGAGCAAGCAGGGGCTTTCCATAGAGCCGTGGAGTTCGGTATCGTTTCGTGACGGCGGGACCTTTCCTGGGAACGACTCTGCCGGGACTGAATCCGCAGGCAAATCATCATATGCAAACGACTATTGCCACATTGAATCCGCTAGTGTATACTCTCGCCCAATCCCAATTTCGAAGGGACCGGCCCACCGTCCATCAATATACCTCCACGGTGCTGCGCGCGCTGAACCGATGAGAGTGCTCAGTTTCGCTCCTGGCTACTTAGAGGCCCAAAGGGGCTGTTCCTGCCTGCCGTCTCAGGGTAGGTTGGGAATATCACCATGGTTTGGACCGGGTATTCTTCAACGCGCTGCCTGCTTGGCGCCGAGGGATTGCCTTGCGTAGCTACATGATCCGGCGGGTGGGTCACTCGGCGTTCATTCTTGCCGGCCTCATGGCCTTGCTGTTCTTCGCCATCAACATTCTGGGCGATCCGGTCCAGTTGCTGCTGGACGAGGACGCTTCTCAGCAAGCCATCGAAAAGGTCCGGGAGCAGTACGGTTTCGACCGGCCCATACACGTGCGGTTCGGAGACTTTTACTGGGACCTCGTGCGGGGCGACTTCGACAAGTCCATCCGGCACAAGATCGACGCCCGCGGCCTGGTCTTGGACCGCCTGCCCAACACCGCGGCTCTGGCGCTGGGCGCCTGGTCGGTGGGCGTATTGGGCGTTCCTCTTGGCATGTTGGCGGCAAGGCGTCCCCGGGGACCCGTTGACCGCTTCGTAAACGTGCTGTCTTTCGCGGTTATCTCCATACCGGAATTTTGGCTGGCCCTTATGCTCATCCTGTTCTTGGGCATCCGGTTTGATTTCATACCCACCTCCGGATTCGACGGCCTGGGGCCCGGAGGCTGGAAGTTCATGATATTGCCGGTAATTACTCTATCGCCCCGGGTAGTGGGCCGGAATGCCCAGATTACCCGGGCTACCATGATCGACGAGCTGGGCAAGCAGTACGTTTCCACGGCCCGGGCCAAAGGGCTGGCGGAGAGCGCAGTGCTCTACCGCCACGTGCTGAAGAACGCCGCCATATCCATCGTGACCTTGATGGGAGACGAGTTGGCCGGCTTCATGAACGGCTCCACGGTGGTTGAGTTGGTCTTCGGCTGGCCGGGTCTGGGTCTGCTGCTAATCGAGGCCATCTTCGCCAGAGACCTGCCGTTGATCACCGCCTCGGTGTTCGTAATAGCTTTGATGGTGATGGCCATAAACCTGCTCGTGGACATGCTGTACTCCTGGCTGGACCCCCGTGTTTCCTACAGCTAGACCGGGAAATGCTCAGCCGGGCCATTCTTACATCAATATGAGGACCTTTTAAGGCAATGCAACAGGAGCGGTCAGTCATCCAGCGAGGGGCCAATCCGGTGTTGGCCGTGGTGCGGCATCCGCTGGTGCAGGCGTTTCTCAGCGACCCGGTCACTTTGATCGCGGGAACGTTCATCACGCTGATTGTTCTGGCAGCCATATTCGCCCCGATAATTGCCCCCCACAAACCGGATGATATTCAAATGGGAAACCCCAGGCTGGGCGTAACGTCATTGCGCCACCTGGGCCCCTTCAGCACCGCCACGGCGGTCGACCGGACCCAGAACCCACCAAAGGCGGAAGAACGGTTCTATCTGCTGGGTACCGACAATCTGGGACGGGACATGGTGACCCGGGTGATCCATGGGGGCCGCATCTCGCTGACGGTGGGTATTCTTGGGGTCCTGGTATCGGGCAGCATCGGGGTGTTCCTGGGGCTGATCGCCGGATACTACCGGGGAATACTGGATGACATTATCATGCGCGCCGTCGACGTGTTCATGTCGGTGCCGCTGCTGTTGCTGGCCATTATCGTGCTGTTTGTTCTCGGTCCCAGCTTCACCAACATTATCCTCGTCTTCGCCATCGCCCGCTGGATGCTGTTTTGCCGCGTTACCCGCGGCGTGGTAATGTCCTTGCGGGAGCAGACCTTCATCGATGCGGCCCGGGCCACCGGTTGTACCGACGGGCGGATCGTCACGCGGCATATCCTACCCAATCTGATGACCCCTCTGTTGACCATCGCCGCCCTGGAGGTACCCAGAAACATCTTGACCGAATCCACTCTCAGCTTCATCGGACTGGGCATTCAGCCGCCGGACTCCTCCTGGGGCCTGATGCTGTCCCAGGGGCGCCAGTACATCACCGACGCCTGGTGGATGGTGGTGGTGCCGGGGGCGGCCATCTTCCTGACCGCCCTGTCCTTCAACCTCTTCGGGACCTGGTTGCGGGCCGTCAGCGACCCGCTGCAGCGATGGCGCTGGCTCAAGGCCACCAAGGAGGCCAAAGAGGCCGGCGTCACGGTATGACACGCCTCAAGGTCCGCAAGAAAGCTCTCCGGCGGCCCGTCACCGGCTGACACCCCATCCTTCCACGGGCCACTGGATCAGGCAACGCGGGGCCTGCCTCCCTTCGCAAGTTGCCGCTCCAGTACAAGCGCCTGCCCCGCGGTGCATCCTGGACAATGCCTTCGCCCCCATCCTGACCTTCTCCCATCCAGAGCCTTGCCCCAAGAGTACCCTGGAATATGTCACCCCGAGCCCTTCGGCACAGCTCAGGATAAACTCCGCGAAGGGTCTGGGGTAGTGGGTCCAGCCCATGGGGGGACCCCGCGCCAGATTCCTCGTCGCTTCGCTCATCGGAATCATTCATGCTGGTTGCCACCAGCACCACGGCCGACGAAAATAGGTTGGCGCCTTTCACCAGGATCCATGCGAAAGAGGGAGGAAGAGCGGCGTGTGCTGCTCCGCCTTCGGCGGAGCAGCACACGCC
>CAJWBT010000140.1 GCA_913020235.1 uncultured Chloroflexota bacterium | reverse complement strand
GGGAGCGAGGGAAGGCGATGGCCACCCGGGTCTCGAGGGTAACCCGAGAGGTGGCAGTGGCGGCTAGGGCCAGAGGCAGAAAGGGGTCATGGGCGGTCTCATTGCTGGAGATGCCATCGAACCCCATCGACTCGGCCCACGCGGCCTCGGCGGCCACCGCACTCAGGTCTTTGGTTCCTAACCGGTGAAAAACGCGCATAACGGCCCTCCATCAGCGGTGATTGCCCCGTATTGTAACGCTTCTCAGGCAATCCGGCAGCCCGCTGCTGACAGGGCACCCTATTTCGAGACGGCGGCGACCACTGGCAGGTCAAACTGGAAGAGTTCGTCCGGCGACTCCGGAGGCCTCGTCCGAAGGCTGACCCCTATGGGGATGGGTCAACCTTGGGCCGGCGTCAAGCGCTCGTAGAGCAGGTCGGATTTGGCTGCCATTACGAAATCGTTGCGATGAAGGTCGCGGATCTTATGGGTCCACCAGGTGACGTCAACGCGCCCCCATTCGGTGACCAGCCTCGGGTGGTGTCCTTCCTTCTCCGACAGATTTCCTATGGCGTTGGTGAAGTCCAGGGCTCGCTGGAAATCGGCAAACCGGAACACCCGGTCCAGCTTCTTGATTCCGCCCTCGCTTATAAGCTGCCATTCGGGCGCCTGGGGGTGTAGTTGAACTATCTCCGTCTCGGTCACCGGTGGAGAGTCACGGCGGCACGCAGCACACCTTTCTTCCGCCAGTCGGGTCATGGTTGTCCTCCTGCAGGCACGTGGAGTGAGTCGGCCGGCCGCATTCCAAAGTTGGATACCCCAATTTTAGCACCGGACGGGCAGGGTCCAGTCCTTGAGTAGCACCATCCAGCAGGAGTATAGTCTCCTTGACGAAAGACCTCGTCTGGGTCCGAACATAGGTGACCCACGGCATCCACGATATCAAAGGACGAGCTTGCAACCATCTACGAGCCGCGAATGACCGATCACAGCCAATATACCGCGTCCATTCATTACGACCGGCGACTCTACCGCCAGGACATCGCCGGGTCCATTGCCCATGCCCGAATGCTGGCCAAACAGAAGATCATCAGCGATGCGAACGCCGGCCTGATCATCGAGGGTCTGGAGCGGGTGCGCCGGGAAATCGAGGAAGACAGCTTCCCCTGGGACCCTTCACTCGAAGACCTGCACATGAACACCGAAAGCCGGTTGCGCCAGCTGATCGGCCCCGTCGCCGGGCATTTGCACACGGGCCGCTCTCGCAACGATCAGATCGCCCTGGATATGCGCCTGTACACTCGGGATGTAATCAAGGAAACGCGCACCGGACTAAAAGGGGTACAGCGGTCCCTGGTAGCGTTGTGCGAGCGATACCGGGACGCGGTCATGCCCGGCTATACCCACCTGCAGCGGGCCCAGCCGGTGCTGTTCGCCCACCACCTGCTGGCCTACTTCCAGATGTTCCAGCGTGATCTGGCCCGCTTCCAGGACTGCTATCATCGGGCGGATGTCCTCCCCCTGGGCAGCGGTGCGCTGGCGGGCGTCCCCTACCCCACAGACCGGGAGTTCCTGGCCCGGGAGCTGGGTTTCAGCCGGATCAGCGCCAACAGCATGGACGCGGTTTCCGACCGTGACTTCGTCCTCGATTACCTGGCCGCCTCGTCCATTTGCATGATGCACCTCTCCCGCATGGCGGAGGAGATCGTGCTGTGGTCCAGCCGGGAGTTCGCGTTTATCCAGCTTGCCGAAGAGTTCACCACCGGCAGCAGCATCATGCCCCAGAAGCGCAACCCCGATTTTGCCGAGCTGGCCCGTGGCAAGACGGGCCGGGTCTACGGCCACCTGTTGGGGCTCCTGGTGGTGCTGAAAGGGCTGCCCTTGACCTATAATAGGGACCTCCAAGAGGACAAGGAGGGGTTCTTCGACACCGTGGACACGCTGGCAACGACCTTGCACGTGTTCCAGGGAATGCTGGCCGGCCTGACCCTGGACGTGGAGAGGGTGCGCGACCTTGCCGGGGAAAGCTACGCGCTGGCCACCGACCTGGCCGACTACCTGGTGAGCAAGGGGGTGCCCTTCCGGGAGGCCCACGGCGTGGTGCGGGAGCTGTGCCGGTACTGCGAATCCCAGGGCAGGAGCCTGCAAGAGCTGAGCCTGGACGAGTATCACCGGTTCTCCTCTCACTTCGATGAGGGGGTCTACGGTATCACCACCGAGTCCGCGCTGGCGGCGCGGGACCTTCCCGGCGGCACGGCGCCCCGGCGGGTCGCGGAAGCGCTGGCCGAGGCCAAGAAACTGCTGGAGGAGGGGGCTGATGGTCTCTGAGGCGAACCTGCAGGTCGCTCCGTCGGTGCTCGCGGCCGATTTCAGCAACCTGGGCCAGCAGGTCCGGGACGCCACCGACGCGGGCGCCGACCTGATTCACGTTGACGTGATGGACGGCCAGTTCGTCCCCAACATATCCTTCGGCGAAGCGATAGTCGACGCCATCCGTCGGTCCACCCACCTACCCCTGGACATCCACCTGATGATCACCCAGCCGGACAACCTGCTGCCCAGCTTCATGAAGGCGGCCGCCGACCAGATCATCGTCCACGCTGAAGCCTGCCGGCACCTGCACCGCACCGTGACCCGGATAAAGGGGGAGGGCAACCAGGTGGGCGTGGCCATCAACCCTGGAACGCCTATTTCCGCCGTCGAAGAGGTGCTCCCATTGCTCGACACGGTGCTGGTGATGACCGTGAACCCCGGCTTCGGCGGCCAATCATTCATAACCCAAGCGCTGGACAAGGTGAAACGGCTCCGCCGGATCATAGAGCGCGAGGGCTCTAACGCCCGGATCGAGGTGGACGGGGGAGTCAAGGCCGACTGGACGGCCCAGGAGGCGGTACGGGCGGGAGCGACGGTCCTGGTATCCGGCACGGGAATTTTCAATCAGGCAGAGACCGTGGCCCAGGCCATGGGCCGGATGCGAGACTGTATCCGCGGGCTAAAGCCCGCCTGGACCGAGTCCTAACCCAGCTCCTTGAAGGCCGTTGACCGCGGCCTCATACGCGTGGTTCGACAAGCCCCCCTAATAGGACGGCCGATACCGGGTCCCTCGGGCAGGGAATCTCTGCGAACTCAGGAAGGAGTAAAACAAGCTGCCCCACCTTGGGTGGGGCAGCTTGTTTTACTCTCAGTTTTCGCGGGAATCGGCAGGGTTCGTGCAGAGCGCCACATTCAGGGCGATAGCACCCGTCACATCAACGGTGCAGACGTGCTTAGCTACCGCCGTTTACAGCTTGACCAGGGCCTGCCGGGTCCCCGAGGACTTGTGCAACGACCGCAGGCAGCGGGTGCAGATCTTGACCTTGACCTGCTTGCCCTCCCGAAACAACGACTGCTTGTGAACGTTTGCAAAGAAACGGGTCTTGGTGTGGCGGTTGGAGTGGCTGACGTTGTTGCCGGACATCCCGGATTTGTGGCAGATTTCACATCTCATGGTTGGCTTTCCCTTCGCCCCATAACGGTCGCCTCAGTTCGTAGCCGCCCCTGCTCTTTTTCGGGGAGAGGCAGCGGAGACAGACGCCATCTTCTCAAGAATAAGCACTCGACTATTCAGAGTACCATACTAACGGCCGAACGAACAAGAATTACCCGGTCTCACGGACTGGGCTTTTGTTGGTAGGGCCGGCCCTCACCCAGCCCCTGCAGGCAGTTCACGGGCGGACCCGGTAGATTTCCACGGCGGCGTGATCGATGACGGAGCCTCGGATCGGCGGACGGGGTTTCTTCACCAGAACGCGCACCGCCTCGACCGGGAACTCGGCCAGCACGCGGCTGGCGATGGCCTGGGCGGTGGCTTCCAGCAGGTTCCGGGACTCGCCCTCCATCACTCCCTGGACCGCCCGGTACAGGTGGGTGTAGCTCACAGTGTGTTCCAGTTGGTCTGATTCGCCGCCCCGGCGCAGGTCCAGCTCCACGACCAAGTCCACCACGTAGGACTGGCCGAGGGCCCGCTCCTCCGGGTTGGCCCCGTGAAAGCCGTAGAACTGCATCCCTTCCAGGATAATGCGGTCGGTGGGGGGAGAGCGTTCAGCCATCAGCGGTCAGCTCTCAGCTCTGGAGCGCCAGCTTGTTGAGCTAACTGCGTTGCAATGCCCCTAATCGTAACCGCCCCTTCCGCGCTGGGTGGCTGAAAGCTGATCGCTGATAGCTGACAGCTCATCTCTAACCGCCCTTCGCCTGAATCGCCTCAGCAAAGGCCAGCAGGTTTTGGGCCCGTTTGAGGACCGGCACGTCGACCATCCTCCCGTCCAGGTCTATAGATCCACGCCCTTCGGCTTCAGCCCGGTTCCATACGTCCACGACCCGGCGGGCGTACTCCACCTCTTCGGGCAAGGGGCCGAACATCTCGTTGATTGTGTCAAGTTGGTTGGGGTGGATGGCGAACTTGCCGGTGTAGCCCATCTGGCGGACCGTTTGCAGGTCTCGCCGGAGCGCTTCCGAGTCCCGGAACTGGACGAAGGGAGAGTCCAGGGAGGCCACCCCGGCCGCCCGAGCGGCTATGGGGACCAGCGACCGGGCAAAATAGACCTCCTCGCTGGTGTCGGTACGCTGGATGCCCATGTCGTTGGTGTAGTCCTCGGCCCCGAAGGCAATGGCGATGATGCGGGGCGAAGCCAGTGCGATCTGTTGCACTGCCATGACGGCCCGGGCGGTCTCAATCCAGGGGATGAGCTTGACGTGGCCCGGCTCCAGTCCCGCCGAGGACTCCAGCGCGGTAATTATTCGGTCCGCCTCTCGAACGTCCCAGACCGACTCGGCTTTGCCGACGCTGACGCCGTTCAGGTCCGGCCCCATGACGGCCGCCACCTCGTCCCGGGTCAACCCGGTGTCCAATGCGTTTACCCTTACCATCACCCGGCGGCCTTCACGGCGCAGCCGGGGCACCCACTCCCGGGCCATCTCCCGGGCATTGGCCTTCTCCGACGGGGGCACCGAGTCCTCCAGGTCCACCAGGATAACGTCGGCGTTGAAAGCCAATGCCCGCTCCAGCATTTTGGGCTGGTTGCCGGGCACGAAGATCACGCTGCGAATGAGTTCCAATTGATCACCCCTTGGCAGTTCTCTAGTAGTTGCCTTGGTCTGACCTGCCGCAATAGTTTCCCCTCTTCCTCTTGTAAGACCATGGAGATTTCCAGCCGATTCCTCACGGTTTCTTGTGCGACAGGTGAACACGAGCCGCTCATTCGGCAGCTACTCCATGTCCCCCCAGGTGGAGCCCCACTTGGCGTCCACCTTCAGGGTTACGTCCATCTCCATGGCAGCGGGCATTTCGTCGAAGACCAGCTCTTTGACGGCCTCGAGTTCGTCCTGGGGAACCTCGAAGACCAGTTCGTCGTGGACTTGCAGCAGCATCTTGGACCGCAGGTTCTCACGCTCCAGGCGGTTTTGGACCCGTATCATGGCCAGCTTCATGATGTCGGCGGCGGTGCCCTGAACGGGCATATTGATCGCCGCCCGCTCCGCGCCGCTGCGGACGTTGAAGTTAGGCGAGTTGATCTCCGGGACGAAGCGGCGGCGATGCATCAATGTTTCCACATACTGGGTCCCCCGCGCCTTTGCCTTGACGGTGTCCATGTACTCATTGATTCCAGGATACTTGGCGAAATAGCTCTCGATGAACCGGGCTCCCTCTTCCCGGCTGAACTCCGTCTGCTGGGCGATGCCGTGAGGGGAGATGCCGTAGATCACGCCGAAGTTCAGTATCTTGGCGATGCGGCGCATGTCCGGCGTCACCTGTCCGATGGGAACCTCGAACATCAGGGACGCGGTGGAGGAGTGGATGTCCTCGCCCCGGCGGAAGGCGTCCAGCAGGCCCGCGTCCTGGGACAGGTGGGCCAGCACCCGCAGCTCGATCTGGGAGTAGTCGGCGGAGAAGAGGAGCCAGTTGGGCGCATCCTCCGCGACGAAGGCCTTGCGGACCTGGCGTCCCAGCTCGGTCCGGATTGGGATGTTTTGCAGGTTGGGGTCGCTGCTGGACATGCGCCCCGTGGCTGAGCCCGTCTGGTTGTAGCTGGTGTGGACCCTTCCGGTGTTGGGGTTTATCATCTCCGGCAACGCGTCCACGTAGGTGGATTTGAGCTTGGAAATTTGCCGGTACTCCAGGATTTTGTCGACCACTGGGTGAAACCCCTTGAGGATCTCCAGAGAGCTGGCGTCGGTCGAGTAGCCGGTCTTGGTGCGCCTGGTCCGGGGCAGACCCAGCTCTTTGAACAGCAGGTCACTTAACTGCAGGGGGGAGTTGATGTTGACGGAATGGCCCACGCTGCTGTACAGGTCAACCTCAACCTGTTGCAGGTGCTGGTTCAGGTCCCGGGACATCTCGTGGAGGATTCCGGCATCCAGCTTGATGCCGTGGCGCTGCATGGTGACCAGCACCGG
>CAJWBT010000139.1 GCA_913020235.1 uncultured Chloroflexota bacterium | reverse complement strand
CTTATCCCGACAAGTCGGGACGGTATGTTTCTGTGCCACTTTCCGTCCCCCGCGGTGGCGAGGCCACCACAGAAGCCTGGGCGTTACCCAGCACCCTGCCCGGCGGAGCCCGGACTTTCCTCCCCGGCGTCCCAAGTAGTTGGGCCGCCGCGGCGGTCACCCGGTCCAACTGGCTCTCCGCCAAAACTCTAGCATAGCCCCCCAGAAGGGTCAACAAGAGGGTCAACAGAAGACTGAACTTGGCGCGAGCCCGGTGAGGCCTCTTCTTTGCCGTCCTCGAAAGAGCCGACTGGAGGGGCGTTTGCCCGGTCGCGAGTGCTTAGCCCCGGCAGTGACCGTGATCTTGACCGGACCGCTCTTCCAGATAGGGACCGGACTCGCGAGGACTGGTAAGGGTTCCAGGGGGCGGGGGAACTGGGGGTGATTTCCGCGTTCCAAAGGCTAGCTGGGGAACAGGATTCTTCCGCAGCTGTTGCACAACACGGTTTGGCGGCCGCTTCGCACCTGCTGCTGCTGCTGGGTTGGCAGGGACATCCGGCACGCCTGGCACAGACCCCTTTCCATCTTGGCAACTGCCAGGCCCGCTTTGGCCCGGCGCAGGTTCTCGTACTGCCCGATTGCCGCCGCATCCAACGTGGCGGCCAGGCTGTCCCTCTTGGCGGCAACTTCTTCTTGTTCCGCGGTCAGCAGCGCGGTCTGGTTTTTCAGCTCCGCCTGCCGAATGTGCCAGGCGCTCTGGGCGTCGGCAAGCTGCTGGGCCAATGCGTCGTGGTTGGTTTTTGCCTCTTCGGCCTGCACCGAAAGCTCCAACAACTCGGCGGCTTGCCGCTGCACCACGTCCCGGGTCCGGGAAGCCTCTTGCTCCAGGCTCTCCAAATCCCGGGGATTGGTGATCGCCCCGCCGTAGAGTTGCTCGTCGAGGCGGGCGGACCGCTCTCGCTGTTCCTCTGCCTCCAACTGTTGAAGCTTACGCTGGCTCTGCAGCTCTTGGAGGCGTTCGCTTTCCTCATGCAGCCCTGTCTCCAACTCCTCGACAATCAGGCCGGCGTTGAGTTCCTGCTCGGCCGTGCCCGTCTCTTCCCGTAGGCGGTCCAGGACCAGATCCAATCCCTGCAAGATGTACAGTTGCCTCAAGTTTGTCATGTTGGCGTATCTTGGGTCCTTTCCGGATATCGCGCGGTGGCCCGTTGGTCTTCCCTGATTCTAGGAACCGCAACGTGGATTGTCAACGTTGACGGCGCGACTCACGCCTGGGATACCCGCCAACGGGCGCACACTACATGGTGCCATGGCCGGCTTTCGGCCGGTCAAAGGTATCCGGTATAGTATGGGAGCCGAAGAGTTGAACGATGCCCGGACCGACAATGCGAACGGTTACCGGGTAGGGACGTGGCCCTCGGCGGGCAGGAGTCCCTCATGCGCATTCTGCACTTCTCCGACCTGCACATCGGAGTGGAGAACTACGGCCGCATAGACCCGGAGACCGGCCTCTCCACCCGGCTGGGAGATTTTCTGGCCGCCCTGGACCAGGTCGTGGAGTATGCCCTGACCCGCGATGTCGACCTGGTGCTGCTGGCCGGTGACGCCTACAAGGGCCGCGACCCTTCCCAGACCCACCAGCGGGAGTTCGCCAAGCGTCTGGCGCGGCTGTCAGAAGCGGATATCCCGACATTCTTGCTGGTGGGCAACCATGACCTGCCCAACGCCGTGAGCCGGGCTACGGCGGTGGAGATCTTCTCCACGTTGCGGGTGCCGCACCTTTACATCGGCGACAAACTGGAGACCTACACGGTTTCCACCCCTGCCGGCCCGGTCCAGGTGGTGGCGGTCCCCTGGCCCAGGCGCAGCACCATGGTCAGCAGGGAAGAGTCCCGGGGGCTCTCCATCGATAAAGTGCGTGAGCAGATCCAGGATCGGATGACCGAAGCCATAGAGAGCCGGGTCCAACGTCTGGACCCGACGGTGCCTGCCGTCATCGCCGGACACGTTACCGTCAACGGCGCCACCTTGGGCACCGAACGATCCATGATGCTGGGCCGGGACCATGTGCTGCTGGCCAGTGCGCTGGAGAAACCCCAAGTGGACTATGTCGCCCTGGGCCACATTCACAAGCATCAAGTGCTCCGGATGGGCCCGCCGATGGTGGTGTATTCGGGCAGTCTGCAGCGGGTGGACTTCAGCGAAGAGGGGGACGAGAAGGGCTTTTGCGTGGTGGAGCTGGACCCGGCGGCCCCTCAGGGGCGGAGGCTGGTCGATTTCAAGTTCGAACGCCTGGAAGCCCGGCCGTTCGTGACGGTGGACGTTACGCTGGCTTCTGGAAGCTCAGACCCCACGGAAGCGGTGCTGCGTGCCATTGCCCGGAAGAACGTGGCCGACGCGGTGGTGCGGGTGCGGGTGAACCTGCCCCCGGAACTGGAGCCCCAATTTCGAGAGGCGGACGTTCGCCAGGCGCTCCAATCGGCCCACTTCGTCGCCGCCATAAGCCGTGAGTCTGCCGAGGGCGGGCGCCGGACCCGCCTGGAAGCTGAAACGGCCGAGGGTTTGCAGCCCATCCAGGCGCTACGTCTCTACCTGGAAAGCCGGGACATCGACTCCAAACGGCGGGAGCAGATTATTCGCCACGCGGAGGAATTGGTGGATTGGGAGGCCTCTGGGCCCGGATAAGCGTTTGAGGGTCGCCCGTATCCCAGGGGACACAAAGTTTCTGCCGGGGCGGCCCCTTTGGGATCAGGACAGGCGCCGGGTCAGAGCCTGGCTTCCCTCCCGCAACTCTCTGAACACTTCCTCGACGCTGGTGACTTCGGAGATGAGTCCGGCGCCGGCGCCGGTATAGGCAATGCCGGCCTCCATGTCGCCATCGACCATCGCCGCCCGGGCTTGGGCCATGCCCAACTCGGCCTCCCAGGCGTTTTGGTCGTTGCCCGGCCCGCTGAGGCCGCTTTCTTTCAAGCGCAGGGCCATGCCGTTGCGCAAGACCCGCGTGGGCCAGCGGTCGCCGCCGACGATCACGGTGCCACTGTCGATCGCCGCTACGATGGCTTCTTTGTAGTTTTGATGGGACATGC
The DNA here is from genome assembly GCA_913020235.1 of uncultured Chloroflexota bacterium. The sequence continues at coordinate 3,357 of CAJWBT010000139.1, read as the reverse complement.
ACTCGTTGGTGGCGACGAACCGGGAGCCCATTTGCACTCCCTGGGCGCCAAGAGCCATGGCGGCCACGTACCCGCGGGAATCGACAATTCCACCGGAGGCAATAACCGGTATCGAGACCGACCCCACGACCTGGGGCACCAGCACCATGGTTGAGACCTTGTCAGCCCCACGCAGGCCTCCCCCCTCGAACCCTTCCGCGATGACGACATCCACCCCCTGAGCCTCGGCGCCGCGGGCGTGGCGGACCGTGGCCACCTGATGCATCACGGTAACGTCATGCTCCTTGAGGGTGCCGGTGCACAGGGCAGGGCTGCCGCCGTAGGTGACGGCGATGCGCATGCCCTCTTGAACGGCCACCTGTATCATCTCGGATATGCGAGGATTGGGCAGGTACAGCGCGATCCCGAAGGGTTCATGGGTCAACCGCTGGACCTGGCGCATATTTGCTTGCAAGTTGGCTACTAGGTCGCCGCCGGGCTCCGACCCGGCTGTGGGGTGCAGCACCCCTAGCCCGCCGGCAGTCGAAACCGCAGCCACCAGCTCCGGATTGGAAACCCACGGCAATCCCGCTTGCATGACAGGATGTTCGATGCCCAGGATTTGGCAAACCCTGCTGCGCTTCATAACACCTCTTCCGGCGCGCTGGCTCCGGGCCGAAGTGTGACCGATTTTACGGCGGGGCTCGACCGCTGTCAACCGGCAGGAAATTCCCGGTTCGCGAAGGTCGCACCCGGCAGGTTTGATTCGGAGTTGTTACCTTGTAGTAGCGCTCCCACTCCACTATAATTCGTGGCGTGCCTAGGGTATCGATGAGACTCCTGGTGTTCGGGTTGGGCGCCCTGCTGCTGGCGGCGTGTGGCGGCGCGTCAGCTACTCAGACTCCGCTTCCAACTCCCCTCCCCACAGCAACACCAACTCCATCCTCCACGCCGACGCCCCCGCCCGCGCCCACGCTGGCGCCCACCGACACGCCTCTCCCACTGCCGACCGAAACGCCGCTTCTGACGGAATCGGTGCCAGCGGAATTCGCGGGCCTGGTCGCCTGCCTGCAAGAGCAGTTGGGGCCCGACGTGGCTCGACAACTGGTTTCGGGAGCAAGGAAGGAGACGGCGGCGGAAGAGGCGGTTCTGGAGGATTGCCTCTTCGCAACCACCGCGGGCCTTGAGTCGGAGGCCATTTCTGCCCCGGTCGTTTCCTGTCTGGAAGAGGGACTGGGCGCCAGTGTAGTCGAGGCCGTTGGCGCGGGGGCAATAGAGCTGTCTGCCGAAGAGGAGGCGGTACTGGTGGAATGCCTGCTGACGTCGGCTCTGGCTTCCTCTGAGGAGGATGTGGCAGCCACCGCTGAGAGCTGTTTGCAAGACCTTCTGGGGGTCGATATAGCCGCGGTGATCGCCTCCGGAGCGGTGCCGTTGAACGAGGCGGAGGAGCAGGCGCTGGGGGACTGTCTGTTGGAGGCAACTTTGGGCTCGTCAGAGGAGGCCTCCGATGATAGTCTCACGGCCTGTCTGGAAGAGCGGCTTGGGGCCGACATCGCCGCGGTGGTCGCCTCCGGAGCGGTCCCGCTGACCGAGGCAGAGCAGGCGGTGACGGGTGAATGCCTTTTGGGCTCGGCCCTGAGCGTTTCCTCGGAAACCGAATCCCAGAGCCTTACCGCCTGTCTGGAAGAGCGGCTGGGAGCCGAAATCGCAGCGGTGGTCGCTTCGGGAGCTATACCATTGACCGAGGCAGAGGAGGCGGTCATGGGGGAGTGCCTTTTGGGCTCGGCTTTTGATACCGGGAGTTCGTCGGAAACCGTTTCGGAAGGCGTGCTTGCCTGCTTGGAGGAGCAGCTAGGGGCCGACATAGCTGCGGTGGTCGCGTCGGGGGCAATACCGCTGTCCGCGGATGAAGAAGGAGTCATGGGAGACTGCCTGTTGGCGGAAGCCCTGGGCTCTTCCCCCTGACGCCCGAGATCGTTGAGAAAAGGAGCAGGGAGGGGCGCAAGAATCCCCTCCCTGCTCCTTGATCGTTGCTCCGCCGCTCCTAACCGGCAGCTGAGGGTCTAATTAGACGTCCCCGATCCAATGCCGGCCAGGTCGTTCGCGGACACGTCGTCTCCTTTATGCAGTAGGTGGGCGACCTTGTTCAGCAGAAGGAGACCGGCGGTTCTGCTCCCCGTGAGCACTTGGAGATTTTCGATCACCTGGACCGCAATAGTATCGTCGTTTTCGTTATAGTCCTTGATTATTTCATGTACGGCCTGCTCCAACTCGTTAAGCACCGCCTGCCCGGTCGTGGCCGCCGGCTGCGGGCTGGTGGCTGGAGTCGGCTGGTTACTGCCGGCTTCGGGCTGACCCGTGTCGGTTGGGGCGGCCTGGCTGGGCTCCTCGCCGCCGGCCTCCGGTGGGGCTGAACTGGCCTGCGCCTGAGAGCCGCTGCCACTTGTTGCTGACGGGTCCGGTGCCGCTCCGCCGCCGGTGCTGCCGGAGGTAGCCGTCGTCGCCGCCTCGCCCCCCTGTTCACCGGTGTCACCCGGCTGGCCCACATTGACTTGGCCCTGCCCTGCGGCCCCGGCTGCCTGCTGGCCGGTCGTGGTGCGGCCCGGTCCTCGGGTCCCCGCTCCGGTCCGGGGGCGGGTTGCCCGGGCGAAGGTGCGCGGCCGAACTCCGTCGCCGCGCCTTTCACCCGATGCGCGCTGGCGCCCAAAGCAATCCTGGCCAAGGCGCCGCTTCTCTTCCTCGGTCAGGTCCGCGAGGTCCGACGGCATGCTGCCCAGAACGTTCACGATGCACTGCCGGGTCGCCTCATTGAGTCCGGCGGAGACCGATGTCGCCCGGCCTTTTGGCTGCTTGCTGGTGAAGCACGCCTGGCCAACGCGCTGCTTGTCCTCCTCGGTCAGGTCATCGGGGCTGTCGGGCAGCTCACCAAGGATATCGATGATGCACTGGCGGGTCTCCGCGTCCAGGTCATCAACGGTTTCGGGCCCATCGCCTTGGCCGCCGCCGAAGCACGCCCGGCCCACCAACCGCTTCTCCTCTTCGGTCATGTCATCGGGGCCTGTTGGCATCCGGCCCAGGGTTTCGGTGATGCATTGGATCTCTTCGTCGTTCGGCCCCCCTTGTCCGCCACCACCGCCGGGCCCGCCGCCTCCGAAGCACGCCCGGCCCACCAGCCGCTTCTCGTCTTCGGTGAAGTCATCGGGGCCGGTGGGCATCCGGCCTATGGCCTCAGTCATGCACTGGATCTCTTCGTCGCTCGGCCCATCGTGATCGCCACCACCGCCGCCACCGCCACGCCCGGCGAAGCACGCCCGGCCTACCAGCCGCTTCTCCTCTTCGGTCATGTCATCGGGGCCTGTTGGCATCCGGCCCAGGGTT
>CAJWBT010000138.1 GCA_913020235.1 uncultured Chloroflexota bacterium | reverse complement strand
CTTTCCCCGACTGGCCCTACACCCATTTCACCATGGTCCACGCGACCTCTCCGGAGGGCTGCGAAAAGGTTGGGCGCGAGATCAGCGAGGCCACGGGAGTCACCGAACGGACGTTTCTCTACAGCACCAGGGAGTACAAGAAGACCCGGGTGCGCTACTTCGTGGAAGACGCCGTCGAAAACACCGAGCGGAAGACTTCAACCGGCGCCCGGGGGCGGAAGGCGCCCGCTCCAGGGACCGGCAATCGCGGGGCGTGACCATGCCAACCTACTACCCGGTGTACCTCAACCTCGAAGGCAAACAGTGCGTCATCCTCGGCGGCGGCGCCGTGGCCGAGGGCAAGATCGCCAAGCTGCTGGAGGCCGGGGCGAGGATCACCCTGATCAGCCCGGAGGTGACCCCCTTCATCCGGGACGCGGCCCAGAGGGGCGAGCTGGAGTGGCACCCCCGGAAGTACCGGCCGGGGGACCTGGCGGGGGCGTTCCTGGGCGTCGCCGCCACCAACGTGCATTCGGTAAGCCTGCACGTGTTCGAAGAGGCGGAAGAGCGAGGTGTGCTGCTCAACGTCGTGGACGACACACCCCTTTGCACCTTCATCGCCCCCTCCATCGTGAAGCGCGGTGCGGTAACCCTGGCCATTTCCACCGGCGGGGCCAGCCCGGCCCTGGCCCGAAAAGTGCGGGAATCCCTTGCCGGCAGCCCGGCTCTGGAGTGGGCCGACATGGCCGGAGTCTTGTCCAGGGCCCGCCGAGAGGTGAAGAACCGGGGGCTGGCCGTCGATCCCCAGCGGTGGCAGTGCTGCCTTACGCCGAATCTCCTGGAGCTGTCCCAAGCCGGGCGGGAAGATGAGGCTCTGGACTCCCTTCTGTCCAACCTGCTGGACGGAGGCAAGGCGGACCTTTGTCCCAACGTGGACCAGTGCCGGGCCGAAGGCTGCCCTTCCAAGCCCGGAGGAGCAGCAGGCTGAGCTTTCTTTCTCCACGGTGGACCGGTGCGCCGGCGACGCCATCGCCGAGTTCGGAAAGTCCCGAGGCTGTTGCCGCCATCGGGGCAACATAGTCGCAACCTTGCTATGGAGGCGCCTGATAGCCAGTGGGCTCACACAAGGTCATAAGGCTGGGAAGCCGGGTCAGTGCCCTGGCGTTGCGTCAGACAGAAGAAGTGCTGTCGCAGCTTCGCGCGCTCTACCCAGAGCAGGAATTCCAGGTAACCGAAGTGCGCACTCGCGGTGACGTCAACGCGCAGGCCCCTTTGGCCAGCATGGGGTTGGGGGTCTTCGTCACGGAACTGGAGCGGGAGCTGCTGGATGGCCGGCTCGATCTGGTGGTGCACAGCCTCAAAGACCTGCCGACCGCCATTCCGCCGGAGTTGACCCTCGGCGCCCTTCCGCGCCGGCAGGACCCCCGGGACGTCCTGGTAAACCGGTGGAGCTGCTCGCTCGAACAGCTGCAACCGGGGACCCGCATCGGCACCAGCAGTCCCCGGCGTCGGGCCCTGCTTCGGGGCCTGTGCCCCCAGGTCACCGTCGTGCCCATCCGGGGAAACGTGGAGACCCGGCTCCGCAAGGCTGGAGGGGAAGAGTGCGATGGCGCGGTCCTGGCGGCGGCGGGCCTGATCCGGCTGGGTCTGACCGAGCAGATCGCCGCCTACCTTTCTCCCCAGCAGTTCGTGCCACCACCGGGTCAGGGCGCCCTGGCGGTGCAAGTGCGGGCCGGCGACGATAGGATGCTGGAGTTGGTCCGGCCCCTCGACCATGCCGAGACCAGGGACGCCGTAACCGCCGAGCGGGCCTTCCTGGAAATGCTGGGCGGCGGATGCCAATTGCCCGCGGGCGCATACGCCCGGAGGGAGGGCGACGCGTTGCTGATGACCGTGTTCCTCGGCTCTCCGGAGGGTGACAGGGCCTTCCGGGCCGAAGCGGCGGGCCGGACCCACGAATCGGCGAAGCTGGCCGGCGACGCCTACCAGTCCCTGTTGCAGCAGGGCGCGGAAGCGCTGCTGGAAGAGCACCGGGCTTCCCGAGACTAGTGCTTTGTCCAACAACAAATCAGGTTCCCTCATCCCCTACCCCTTCTCCCTTGGGGAGAAGGGGTAGGGGATGAGGGCCGTGCGAGAGATATATGGCCGGTAGAGTCTACCTGGTGGGCGCCGGCCCCGGGGACCCGGGGCTGCTAACGGTAAAGGGGCTGCGCTGCCTAGAAAGGGCAGACGTGGTGGTCTACGACCGCCTGCTGGACCCGTCGCTGCTCCAGGCGGCGCCGGCACTGGCGGATCGGGTCTTCGTTGGCAAGGAGCGGGGGCGGCAGGCCCTGACCCAGGAGGAGATCAACCAGGTGCTGATCGACCGGGCCGGGGCCGGCCTGGAGGTGGTGCGCCTCAAGGGCGGCGACCCCTTCGTCTTCGGCCGGGGCGGCGAGGAAGCCCTGGCCCTGGCCCAGCACGGCATCCCCTTTGAAGTTGTCCCCGGAGTGACCTCACCGGTTGGGGCGGCGGCCTACGCCGGCATTCCCCTCACCCACCGGGGCATCGCCACAACGTTCACGGTGATCAGCGGCAGCGAGGACCCGTCAAAGCCGGAGTCGGCCGTTGATTGGGAGGCCCTGGCCCGCGTCGGTGGGACCCTGGTGGTGCTGATGGGCTGGGCCGGGCTGGAGTCCATCCTGGCCACTCTCCACCACCACAGTATGGCTCCGGACACGCCGGTGGCCCTGGTCCAATGGGGCACCTGGCCGCGACAGGTTACCGTCACCGGACGCCTGGACAATGTCGTTGACCTGGGCCGGGAGGCCGGGCTGGAGCCGCCGGTTATCGCCGTCATCGGGAGGGTCGTGGAGCTTCGGGAGCAGCTCCGCTGGTTCGACCGCCGCCCCCTGTTCGGCAAGAAAATCTTGATCACCCGGTCCCGGACCCAGGCGTCCAAGCTGCGGGGAATGTTGGCCGATTTGGGCGCCCAGCCGTTGGAACTTCCCACAATTCAGACGGCCCCCCTGGAGGATTACGCCGAGCTGGACGCCACGCTGGCCCGGCTCTGCAACTTCCGCTGGGTGTTTTTTGCCAGCATCAACGCCGTAGAAGCGGTATTCGCCCGCCTCGAACAAGGAGAAACGCGCCGGGACGCCCGCGCCTTCGGCAACGCGCAGATTGGGGCCATCGGACCGGCCACGGCGGAGGCTCTGCAGCACCGAGGCCTCATCGCCGACTTCGTGCCCGCCAGGTCCGTGTCGGAAGCGGTGCTGGAAGAGCTGTCGGGCCGTGAATGGGCGAATGTGCCGGTCTTCCTTCCCTCGGCCGATATCGGGCGGGACGCCCTGGCCCAGGGACTGGCCCGTTTGGGCGCCAGGGTGGAGCGGGTAGCCGCCTACCGCACCGTCACTCCAGAGAACATCGGCAGCCTGGCCCGGGAGACCGTGGAGCAGCGGGTAGACGTGGTTACCTTCACCAGCTCCTCCACGGTGCGGAACCTGCTGGAGGCGCTGGACGGCGACGGGTCGGGTCTTAAATCCAGTATAATAGCGTGCATCGGCCCAGCTACGGCGGCCACGGCCCGTGAGCTGGGCTTGAACGTCGACCTGGTGGCCGATCGCCACACCGTCGAAGGACTGGTTGAAGCGCTCGTCCACCACTTGGGCCGAACATGGCACTAAGTCAACCTGAAATTGATAGATGTCATTTTGAGCGAAGCGAAGAATCTCGTTGTTACGCCGAGATTCCTCGTCGCTCCGCTCCTCGGAATGACATCTTGTTGAAACCAAGTTGACTGAGTACCAGTACTCTATCCGGCAATAAGGGTTGAACACGTTTTCACCCCCTTCCTGGCCTTCCCCCTTAACTAAGGGGGTCCGAGGCAGTCCATCAAAATCGGGGTAACCAGGTATCCGGACCAGGGCAGGGTTTGCCCTTGCGAGAACGGAGGGACCCATGGTCAGCTTTCCGGAGCTGCGGCTTCGCCGCCTACGGGGACAGAAACCCTTGAGAAACATGATCCGGGAGACCCGCCTCTCTCCGGCCCAGTTCGTCTACCCGATGTTCGTGACCCACGGCAACGGAGTGCGAAACCCCATTGAGCCCATGCCGGGCTGCTATCACCTTTCCCTGGACCGGCTGACCGAGGAGGTGGGCGAGGTGGCCGAGCTGGGAATTCCGTCGGTGCTCCTGTTCGGGCTGCCCGCGGAGAAGGACCCCCTGGGTACGGAAGGGTATGACCCGGAGGGCATCGTTCAGGAGGCGGTCCGGGCCATCAAACGGACCGTGCCCGAAATGCTGGTGATCACCGACGTGTGCGTTTGCGAGTACACCGACCACGGCCATTGCGGCGTCATCGAGAACGGGCGGGTGGACAACGACAAGACCCTGGACCTGCTGGCCCGAAGCGCCGTCTCCCACGTACTGGCCGGGGCCGACCTGGTCGCCCCTTCCGCCATGATGGACGGGCAGGTCTGGGCGATACGGCAGGCGTTGAACGACCATGGATACACCGACGTACCCATCATGGGGTACGCCGCCAAGTACGCGTCCGCCTTCTACGGGCCCTTCCGGGTGGCCGCCGACTCCACGCCCCAGTTCGGCGACCGCCGCAGCTACCAGATGGACCCGGCCAACGTCCGCATGGCCATGCGGGAGATAGAGAGCGACATCGCCGAAGGCGCCGACATCGTCATGGTCAAGCCGGCGCTGTCCTACCTGGACATCATCCGCCAGGCGCGGGAGCGCTTCGATCTTCCCCTGGCCGCCTACAACGTCAGCGGCGAGTACTCGATGGTCAAGGCGGCGGCCCGCCAGGGCTGGGTCGACGAAAAGGCGGTCACCCTGGAGCTGCTCACTTCCATCAAGCGGGCCGGGGCCGACTTTATCCTCAGCTACCACGCCAAAGACGTTGCCCGCTGGCTCAAAGAGGAGGGATAGCCGCCGGAACTCACCCCTGGCTGAACCCATCCCCATCATAGTCGAACGGGGGAAAAACGAAGTTTTCTTGAAGGTCGGTTTATGAATCTTTCCAGGTCTGAAGAACTCTTTTCCCAAGCCCAGCAGTACATCCCCGGCGGGGTAAACAGCCCGGTGCGGTCCTTCCGCGCCGTGGGCGGTACCCCTCCCTTCATCGACCGGGCCCAGGGCGCCAGGGTCTGGGACGTGGACGGCAACGAGTACATCGACTATCTGGGCTCCTGGGGCCCCCTGGTGCTGGGCCACGCCCACCCGGCGGTGGTCGACGCCGTCAAGAAAGCCGCCGAGGGGGGCACCAGCTTCGGCGCGCCGGTGGAGCAAGAGGTTGAGTTGGCCCGCCTCATCTGCGAGGCGTTGCCCTCGGTGGACATGGTCCGGCTGGTCAGCTCCGGCACCGAGGCGTGCATGAGCGCCATCCGCATGGCCCGGGCCTTCACCGGCCGCGACAAGGTGATCAAGTTCTCCGGCTGCTACCACGGCCACGCCGACGGCCTGCTGGTCAAGGCCGGCTCCGGGGCGTTGACCCACGGGGTGCCCACCAGCGCCGGGGTCCCCGCCTCCTACGCCAGCGAGACGCTGCTGGCCGACTACAACGACCTGGCCTCGGTGGAGCGGCTATTCGCCGCCTACCCGGCGGACATCGCCGGGATTATCGTGGAGCCGGTGGCGGGCAACATGGGGGTGGTCCTTCCGTCAAGCGGATTCCTGGAGGGACTGAGGAAATTGACTTCCCAGCACGGTGCACTGCTCATCTTCGACGAGGTGATAACCGGGTTCCGCGTTTCCTACAGCGGCGCCCAGGGTCTCTACGGCATCAAGCCCGACGTCACCTGCCTGGGCAAGATCATCGGCGGGGGCCTTCCGGTGGGCGCCTACGGCGGACGGCAGGACATTATGGAAGTGGTCGCTCCCCTGGGGCCCATGTACCAGGCGGGCACATTGTCGGGCAATCCCCTGGCCGTGGCCGCGGGAACGGCGGCGTTGAAGGAGCTGCAACGCCCCGGCGTTTACGAAGGGCTCGAAGCCCTGGCTGTCAGGCTCACCGAGGGGCTAAACGGGGTGTTCAGCCGCCAGGAAGTCCCCTCGACCATCAACCGGGCCGGCTCCATGTTCACCGGCTTCTTCAACCCGGGGCCGGTGCAATCGCTGGCCCAGGTCGAGGCGTCGGACGCGGCGCGGCACGGCCGGTACTTCCACGCCTTGCTGGAAAGGGGCGTCTATACCGCTCCCTCCCAGTTCGAGGCGGGATTCGTATCGCTGGCCCACACTGAGGGTGATGTAGACCAGACCATCACGGCCGCCGAGGCGGCGCTGAAGGCTTCGGCCTGACCGAACGGCCTTCGGACCCGTAGAAACCCGACCGGCTCCCCAACCTGGGTTGGGGAGCCGGTGCTTTACCTGCCGGAACGTGTAGGGGCGCAGCATGCTGCGCCCCTACGGGATGGGTGTCCCCACACGACGGGCGGCCAATGCGGAATGGGCGCCTCTACGACCCGTACCGCACGGCGGAATTGGGGTCGCTGTAGGTGACGTTCTTGGTGGCCCAGAATATCTCGCTGATCCGGTCG
>CAJWBT010000137.1 GCA_913020235.1 uncultured Chloroflexota bacterium | reverse complement strand
GTGGTGCTCATCAAGCTGGCTGACCGGCTCCACAACATGCGCACCCTGAACGCGTTGTCGCCGGAGCAACGGAAGCGCATCTCCCAAGAGACGCTGGACATCTATTCGCCACTGGCCCACCGGCTGGGCATCTGGGAGATCAAGTGGCAGCTGGATGACCTGGCTTTCCGCTACCTGGATGAGGAGCGCTACCGGGAGATCTCCAAGATGCTGGCCGCCAAACGTGGAGAGCGTGAGGCGTACGTGGAGAAGATCTCCGACAGGCTCCGGGACGGGATGGCGGTGTTCGGGGTCAAGGGTGAAGTGGCGGGGCGGCCCAAGGGGATATACAGCACCTACCGCAAGATTCAGAAGTACGCCACCCAGGGCAAAGAGCTTCAGGAAATCTATGACCTGTACGCCCTCAGGGTGCTGGTGGACACCACGGAGGACTGTTACAAGACCCTGGGCGTGATTCACCATCTGTGGCACCCGATACCGGGCCAGTTCGACGACTACATCGCCAACCCCAAGCAAAACATGTACCAGGCCCTGCATACCACGGTAATATGCGAGGGCGGCAACCCCATGGAGGTGCAGATCAAGACCTACGATCTGCACCAGATCGCCGAGTACGGCGTGGCGGCCCACTGGCGTTATAAAGAGGGCAAATCCGGCGACCAGCGCTTCGAAGAGAAAATGACCTGGTTGCGCCAGCTCCTGGAGTGGCAGCGGGAAGTGATCGCCACCGACGAGTTCATCGAGTCGGTCAAGCAGGACATTTTCCACGACCAGGTGTTCGTCTACACCCCCAAAGGGGACATCTCAGAGCTGACAGCGGGCTCCACCCCCATCGACTTCGCCTACAAGATCCACACCGAGCTGGGGCACCGGTGTATCGGCGCCAAGGTCAACGGCCGGCTGGTGTCGCTGGACACTACCTTGAAGAACGGCGATACCGTGGAAGTCCTGGTGGCCAAGGCCGGGCGGGGGCCCAGCCTCGACTGGCTTAACCCCAACCGGGGTTACGTGGTCACGGCCAGCGCCCGCCAGAAGGTGCGCCTGTGGTTCCGGCGCCAGGCTCGCGGCAGCAACATCCAGCGGGGACGGGAGCTGCTGCGCCGGGAACTCCGCCGGCTCCATCAGCGCCTGGGAGACGCGGAAGTCCTCGCCATCTGCAAGCACGACAACATGGACGACTTTCTCGCCGCCCTCGGCTCCGGAATCATCACGGAAAGCCAGGTGGCCCACCGGCTGGCCCAGGCCCGTCAGGAAGCGGAGCCGTCCATCGAGCAGGCCAAGCCCAGCGTGCCCCTCTCCAGCCCCAGCTCGGGCATCTCGGTCCTGGGCGTTGGGGACCTTTTGATTCGCGTGGCACGATGCTGCAACCCCATCCCGGGAGACGATATTCTCGGCTTCATCACCCGGGCCCGGGGGGTTACCGTCCACAAGAAAGATTGCTCCAGCCTGAGGAACGAGGACGAGCAGGAGCGCATCGTAAAGGTGGAGTGGGGGGAGGTCCGGGAGCTGTACCCGGTCCGCGTCAAGATGAAGGCCTACGACCGGGTGGGACTGCTGCGGGATGTCACCGTCGCGGTGTCCGAAGAGCACGTCAACATCGCCTCGGTGATAACCCAGGAGCATCCCGACGGGTCCGTCACCATGGAGCTGACCCTCCACACCACCGGCCTGGACCAGCTTGGCAAGCTGTTCACCAAGCTGGAGCGGGTCCGGAGCGTCACCTCCGTCACCCGCGACCGCTCCAGCATTCCCGCCCCTGCCCACAACTGACGGGCAGTAGGGGCCGTCCCTTACCGCCGCAACCCGTGCCTCCACCGTCCGATGCCATGCGCCCTCATCCGCCGTCAACATCAAGGCGAAGGCAGCGTTTCCGTTGCTCGAAATGGATCAGACCAAGAACGCTATTCGGGAGGTAAGCCCAATGCCCAATAGAACACCGGTCATACCCCCTGGAGTTGCCCCGAACCCGGCCCTCTCGCCCGGTATCCAGGTTGGGAATTTCCTCTTCGTTTCCGGCAGCGTGGCCCTGGACGGTAGCGGCAAGCTGGTGGGCGCCGGCGACTGCGAGGGCCAGTCTCGGCAGGTCATGGCCAATATCCGGGCCATCGTGGAGGCCGCCGGGGCCACCATGCAGGACGTGGTCAAGATCACCTGCTTTCTCACCAACGGGGCCGACTACGGCGCCTACAGCAAGGTACGGTCAGAGACCTTCCCGAGCGACCCTCCGGCCAGCACCACCGTCTTCGTGACCGCCCTGGTCCGGCCCGAGCTGCTGGTGGAGGTGGAAGCTATCGTGCACGTGCCCGGCGGGGGGTAGATACGGTCCCCCGGGAGGGGCAAGTGCGCGAGCGTCTTTCGCCGTGGATGCTGGTATTTTGCGCGTTCCTCTTGTTCTTCATCATCTATCTCACCGGGGCGGTATGGCCGGTCTTCGTTAGCTCACGCGGCCTCCGGGAGTGAACTCTCGGGCTGATTGTCGGGTTCTACGGCCTTGCTCTATTAGTGGCGCGCGTACCCATCGGCTTTCTCTGCGATCTTCTCGTGGGCAACCGTAGGGCTGTAATCAGCGCCGGCTTTCTTCGCATCGCGCTGGGGCTTCTCCTGCCCGGCGTGTGGTTTCTTCTGGTCCGGGTTGGGGCGTTCGCCGCCGCTGGGAGGCTGGTGCGGAGTTGACGCCGCCCGGAGCCAACGGCGCCCCGGTTGGCGGCGCGGTTGGTATAATGCCCCTACCGAACCTTGAACAAGTTGCTGGAGTAAATCCCCCTGTATCCCCCTTTACGAAAGGGGGACAAGATATGGTCAAGGTTTTGGGATAGTTACTAAGGGGGATTTGGCCCCAACCAAGCTTTCGCTCAAGTTTAGCTGTCTACTCAAAGGTCGGTAATCCCGGCTGGCGGGCGTTGAAGTGACCGAGGCCCAGGGCAGGCTGACATTCGACCCGGCGATGGATGCGCAGCCTTCCTTTCCTGGTCGCCCGACGGTGCCGGGATCGCCTTCGCTGCCGCCAGGGGCGGCAACTGGGAGATATACGTGATGAGCGCCGACGGCACTTCACCATCCTGGGGCCCATAGGCCCCGGCGCGAGGGGGTGTCGCGTACTGATGACGCCGGGGTCAGGCAACCATCACCCGCTATCCCTGAGGAGCAGACAAGACTCGAATGATTGACGGCGGAGTCTATACCGTTGCTGTTCCGCTGGGCCGGTCCGTGGCCGGCTTCATTCTCGGACTGTTCCTGGGCATTCTGGGCGGGTGGCTCGCGGTGATCTTCAACGCAATGGCCGACTACCCCTGGCCCCTGTCAATCCACCGAATTATCTATCTGATGGGAATCGGCCTGGGCGCCGGTGTCGGCGCCTACCTTGCCTGGCTGAACCTGGGCATCCGCCGGGCGTTGATAATCGGCTCGGTGCTGCTGGTGTTGACCGGCGGAATCTCCGGCGCCTACCTGGGCTACGTCTACGGGCAGAGTGTTGACCCCACCTACCTGGGAAGGTCCTACACCGTAGACAACTGGATCCACCTGGGCGCGGCCATCGGAGCTATAGCCGCGTCCACCACCTTGGGCCTCATTGGCGTCATCCGCTCTCCGGACCGTTAAGCCGGTTCGATCGCTGAGACTCCGGCGCTGAGACTCCGGCGCTGAGACTCCGGCCCAGAGACCCCGGACGACCTGTCTAAGATTTACATTCGATCGCTGCCAGGCCCTACCCGGTGACGACGTTCTGAGGCCGGCCCTCCAGGAAGGCGATGACGTTGTCCACCGCACCCTCGTTGAGGGCCTCTACCCCCTCGGGCGTCTGGTCCGCGATGTGGGGAGTGAGGACCACCTGCTCGCAGGAGAGGAGGGGATGGTCCGCTGGGATCGGCTCCTGATCGAACGTGTCGATGGCCGCGCCGCCCAGGTGCCCCGAGTTCAGGGCGTTGACCAGGGCCGCGGTATCCACCAACCCGCCCCGGCCACCGTTGACCAGCAGAGAGCCCGGCTTCATCATGGCCAGTTCCCTCTCTCCGATCATCTTGTTGCTCTCGTCGCTGAGCCGGACGTTCAGGCTGATCACGTCGGACTGGCGTATCAGGTCGTCCAGCTCCACAAAGCGGACACCCATCTGGGCGGCGCGCTCCGGGGACGGATTGTAGGTCCAGGCAATGACCTGCATCCCGATCGCACTGCCCAGGCGCGCGACCTCGGCCCCGATGTTGCCGGTGCCGATGACGCCCAGCGTCTTGCCCTGCAGGAAGATGTTGTCCAGCCTGGTCCACCGGCCTGCCTTGAGTTCCGAGGTCTGGAAGGCAGACCGCTTGGACACGGCCATCATCAGGCCGACTATATGCTCCGCCACGAACTTTGACGTTGCCCTCGGCTGGTTGCTGATGACGATGCCCAGCCGCGACGCCGCTTCCAAATCGTAGTTGTTGGTGCCGACGCCACAGGTGGTTATCATGCGAAGCTTGGGCAGGGCACTGAGGTCCTCGCCCGGCCAGGCGACCGCTCCCCGGGTGTTCAGGATGATGTCGGCATCCTTGACTCTGTCCAGTTTCTCCTTCGATGTTGCCGGACGATCGGTGTACAGGGTCACGTCTCCATACGGCTTCAGCCGCTCTAGGTGTGGCGATCCTTGGATCTGGATGGGCATATCGCCGGGCACGACGAACTTCACGCGCTCCTTGGCATTCATGTCCGAACACTCCTGTATCGAATTCACCCTCGCGGGTCTGCCCGCCGGAGGCAGCGCCGGGGCCGCTTCCTGCCCTTTAGCGGAAGGCTGGGAGCCAAGAACCCGGAGGCCAACCTGCGCGCCAAGACGCCGGCAGGCTACCAGGACGAGGCCTACCCCGGTCTTTGTACCACTTGTTGTGCCGGTCCCGCAAGGGGTGTTCCCGTACCGCGGGTATTCGCTTGGACGGGGAGTGAAAGACAGCCAAAGACGCTCCGCCGGATGCCGGCCATCCCCAATACGGCCATAGCCTGCGGCGGGGTACCCTCGGCGGGTTGACAGAAGAATTGCGGGTGAGTAGGCTGCGAACATCGGAACGCGGCCCGCGTGGGCGTTCCTGCAGCTTAACCGGCAAAGAGTTGGCGCATCGAAGACCATCGAGGGAGGTTGATAAATGCCCTTTCGAATGTACGTTTCCCAACAAGAGGAAGATAGGGTCTCGATTTTCACCATGGACGCCGCGACCGGCAAGCTGGAGCCCCAGGCTGAAGTGTCAGTCAAGGGCGGACCGGCGCCAATGGCGACAGACCCGGAGCAAAACTTCCTCTACGTGGGGCGAAGGGGCAGCCGCCAGCTGTCAAGCTTCCGGATAGACCGGGAAACCGGAGGGCTCGCGCTCATCAGGACGATCCCTCTCGCCACCGATCCGTGCTACCTTGGCGTGGACCGAAAGGGTAAGTTCGTGCTTGCGGCCTACTATGAAGGCGCAAGGGTAACGGTCCATGCCATCGGCGACGACGGTGCGGCGACCGCGCCACCAGCCCTATCCCTCGACACGGCCCGGGGGGCCCATTGCATCCAGACCGACCCGTCGAACCGTTTCGCCTTCGTACCCCACATTGCCATCAAGGGTCCCAGCGAGATTTTTCAGTTCACGTTCGACGAGAGTACCGGGCAGCTCACTCGCAACGCGACCCCCAGCGTCTCCCCGGGGGGAGATTTGGGTCCCCGGCACTTTTGTTTTCACCCAAGCCGCGACGTTGTCTACTGCACGAACGAGCAGGGCTGCAGCGTAACAGCCTATAATCTCGACCCGTCGGCAGGAACCCTGACGCCCTATCAGACCGTTACGACCCTGCCCGGCGATTTCGAAGGTAAGAACTCGTGCGCCCAGATTCAAATCTCGCCTTCGGGCAGGTTCCTGTACGCTCCCAATCGCGGTCACAATAGCATCGCTTGTTTCACCATCGACGCTTCCGACGGCAAGCTGACGCCGGTTGGCCATGTCTCGGCGGACCCGGTGCCGCGGGCGCTCAGCCTGGACCCCAGCGGCAGCTTCATGTTCGCCGCGGGCCTGGAGACGGGCCGCCTGACCTCATACCGAGTCAACGGCGACACCGGCGAACTCGTGCCCCTGGAGACCTATAGCGTCGGCAAGAGGCCCATGTGGGTGCTGTTCACTGGGAGGGCGTAGCCGGCGGTCTCTTGTACGTCTAGCTCAGAACGCAATGCACCCCGCGCACGCGCCAAGGTCGCTTGACCATGGCCCTTCAGCAGACCATTACCGTTGGCGCCGGCCCTCAAATCCGGGGGTATCCGGCTTCCCAACCTTTGTGCTCATGCAAGGTTCCTCAACAGCTCGCCGTATCCTTGAACCGGGCTGGTCCACCCCACCCTTCGCAGCGCCATCCAGATAGTGGCCTGGTTCACCGTGATCACCCTCTTTCCCAGCTTTTGCTCCAACTCTTCCACCGCCTCCAGGGCCCGCCAGGCAGTCCCCGGCAGAAACACGGTATCCGCCTCATTTCTCACCACTGTAGGCACGAAATCCGCGATGACCCGGGGCTCCTGCACGTCGATG
>CAJWBT010000136.1 GCA_913020235.1 uncultured Chloroflexota bacterium | reverse complement strand
GGCTGGTGGTCGACGGCAGCGGCAGCCCCGGTTTCTACGCCGCGGTGCTGGTGGAAAACGAGCGGGTAACTATCCTCCGAGGGGACGCCTCACACCTGGAGGCGGCGAGGGTCATCGACGCATCGGGACACGTGGTCTGTCCCGGCTTCATCGACCTTCATTCCCATACCGGACTGACCATCCTTGGCGCCCCCCACCACGACCCCAAGGTGCGGCAGGGGGTCACCACCGAGCTTGTGGGCGTCGACGGAATCTCCCACGCCCCGTTCAAGAGCCAGGCGGAGCTGCACCGCTACGTCTGGCTGGATTCCGGCCTCAACGGCTACCCGCCCATGCCCGCCGACTGGCTGACCGTCGCCGACCTTCTGAGCAAGTACGACAACAGCGTCGCCATCAACGTAGCCTACATCCTGGGCAACTCGCCGGTGCGCATCTGGGGGGTTGGGTGGAACGACCGTCCGGCCACCGGGGCGGAGCTGGAGGACATGAAGTCGGTGGTTAGGGAGGCCATGGAGGAAGGAGCCTGGGGGCTTTCCACCGGCCTCGACTACCCGCCGGGCTCCTACGCCGATACGGCTGAGCTGGCGGCCCTATCTCAGGTGGCGGCCTCCATGGGCGGCTTCTACCACACCCACACCAGGGCCAGCCTGCGGTCCCAAGGGCTGCTGGCCCCGTGGGAGGAGGCCCTGGAGATCGGCCGGCGCAGCGGCTGTCCCATCCACTTGACCCAC
The DNA here is from genome assembly GCA_913020235.1 of uncultured Chloroflexota bacterium. The sequence continues at coordinate 5,796 of CAJWBT010000136.1, read as the reverse complement.
TACCGCCAGAGCGCCCAGGGTGTGGGGAGCCACCTGGACTACCTGGGCCTGGTGGAAGACGCCCGCGCAGAAGGGATGGACGTCACCTTCGACTGCTACACCTACCCCTATTCCGGCACCACGGTCACCATCGGCCTGCCCCACTGGGCCAAAGACGGCGGCCCGGAACGGCTGATGGCGGCGTTGCGGGACCCGGACGACCGGGCCAGGATGAAGCGGGAGGTGTCCCGGGCGCGGGTGGAAAACAACTGGCTGACCAACTTCACCCAGCCGCAAAACAGCAAGTATGACGGCCGCCTGATCACCGACATCGCCGAGATGCGGGGCCAGGACCCGGTGGACGCCCTGTTCGACCTGCTGGTGGAAGAGAACCTGGGTATCTCCACGGTGGGGCTGGGCACCAACCCCCACACCCTGGCGGCCTTCGTTTCCCACCCCAGCGGCATGATAGCTAGCGACTCCATCCTTTTCGGGGAATATCCCAATCCCAGGACCTACGGGTGTTTCCCCATTGTGCTGGCCGAGTTCGTACGCGCCGAGAAACACCTGCGGCTACCCGAGGCCATCCGGAAGATGACCTCCTTCCCAGCTCAACGCCTGGGCCTGCCCGACCGGGGACTGCTGCGGGACAGGCTGAAAGCGGACATCGTTGTTTTCAACCCCGACACGGTGAAGACCCATGCCACCAAGGCCGACCCTAAGCACTACCCGGTAGGCATCGAGTACGTCATCGTGAACGGCCGGGTGGTGATCGACCAGGGTCAGAACACGGGTGCGCTGCCCGGCCGCAGCCTGCGCCGTGGCCGGGCCTCAACTTAGCCCCTATCCGATAGTTTGGCCTGCATGGCAACCTCAGGGGAACCTCTTCTTGCAAGATAAGGTTCCCCTGAATCTTCGAAAAGGAATCCCCACAACGTTTCTGCAAAGCCCGACGGAGGGGTCTAAAGTGGGCCTCCCAGCGCCTCGTTCAGGGTGTGGAGGGCTTGACAGTCCCTGCAGCCCGGCTGTCCCGCCGGAGGAGCCTCCAGGTCGCCCACTTCCCTGACCTTTCGCAGCAGCGGGGGGATCATCTCCTCCGGCCTCAGCTCCACGTCAACAATGTTTGCCTGGAACTCCATGGAAAACCCCAGCTCGTCAACCAGGCGAGGGTCTCGCGCCGTGTTCTCATCGGTCATGGGCTCCATATAGACCAGCGCCAGCCGGCTCACGGGAGAGAGCCCCTGGCGCTCACCGATGTAGGCGTAGGCGTTCAGTTGCACCCGGTACCACGGCAACATTCCCCGCTGGCTCCGCGTGTGCCGTGCCGTCTTGTAGTCCACGATCGTGTACGAGCCGTCGGCCATCCGGAAGATGCCGTCCGCTTCGCCCCGCAGGGTGACCCCTGTTTCGGCGTCCAACGCCTTGAAGCGGGACCAGTGAGGAGGAGGGACGTAGGCTCCCACATCGCCGAGGACCCGCAGCCAGGCGGGAAGGGCGGTTTCCCTCTCAAAGTGGTTCTGCACAATTAGCTTGTTGTACCGGTCTATGGTGCTGAATATGCCCGGGAAACTCTGGAAAGGAAGGGTCTTGATGTGCAGGCGCACCCAGGCGCAGCGAGGGCAGAATCGCCATGAAGCGTAGAATCCCAGGTCGGTGGCCGAGATGGTGAGTGCCATCGGCGCCTCCGGTCACGTCACAGATTGGAGGTGGACGACTAGGCGTGCATTGGAGTGGAAGACCGATCTATCCGGGTCCAGCGCCATACCACTCGCGCCGTGTTGGCGAGAGCGGCCCTGGCCCAAACCCGGACCTACCCCGGCGCACGGATCTCAGCCGGCAGAGCTTCCTCCCAGTTGGGCAGCTGGTGGCGGGCCGTGGTCGGGAGAAAGAAGATGGAGATGACGCCGACCAGGCTGAGAACAAAGGCCAGAATCACGGAGCTGGAGAATCCACCGGTCACGTCCCACAAAACCCCTCCCGCCAGGGGTCCCAGCGCCATGCCAAAGCCGCTCCCCAGCATCTGCCAGCCGTAGGCGGTGCCCGTGGGGGCGTCGCCGTAGTACTGCCGGTTGATTATGGGAAAGACGGTCATCTCGCCTCCCAATCCAATGCCAAAAAGTATGGCGAAGAGGAAGAAAGTCCAGGGGGCCTGAGCCACCAGCAGGATAAGAACCGGGAAGGTTTGCAGGGCGAAACAAACGCCCATCACGCCCTTGCTGCCCGTGCGGTCGGCCACCACCGGGGCGGCGAACCGGGTGATGGCGCTGACCACGGTGAGGGTGATGTATATCGCGAGGCCCATGGCCACGGACAGACCGCGGTCCTTGGCCATGGCGATCAGTAGAACCAGGATGATGTTGTGGCCCGCGCAACCCCAGAAGTGAATGCCGATGAGGTTCCAGAAGGCGGGGGTCTGTTGAGCTTGCTTCAGGAAGACCCTGGTTCTTGTCTTCGCCGTCTTGGTGGCCATCGGCTTGCGGATGGGCTCGTTCTCGTCAACCCCAAAGGGCCGCTGCCCGCTTTCCGCTGGCTCGTTGCGGAAAAACCCGGTCCCCAGAAGCAGGACCGCCCCGCCGATTATGCCGGGGAGCCAGAAGGTCCATTTGAGGCCAAACTCGTTATACAGCACATACACCAGGCCGATGGCCGCTGCGGTACCCAGGCCCAACAAGGCCTGCATCATTCCCATGGCCAAGCCCAGGTGCTTCTTGAACCAGATCGAAACGCCCGCCACCATGGAAACCTGGAAAGCCGCGATGGCGCCGGCCAGAATGACCCCGAAATAGAGCCAGAACTGCCACCAATGGGTCATGGTGCCGGTGAGCATCATGCCCGCAATGAACAGAATGGCTCCGCCGGCCATCACCCGGCGGAACCCGTACCGATCGCCGATCCAGCCGACCACCGGGCCCAAGAGTCCGGCCAGGAGCCATTGCAGGGTGAAGCCAAAGGCTATGAAGCCGTAGCTCCAGGCGTAAACGCCGTCGGGGTCCTCCAGGTAGGGGACCAGCAAACTGGTGGCAAAGCGGACGGAGGAGCTAATCGTCCACATGGCCGTGGCCATGGCGAGGATCCCCCAAGCGGGGTGGATTCTGTGGGTTCCGACCACCAGGCCGGCCGGGCTCAAGCTAACTTTCGGCAATTATCTTCTCCGGCGCTTAGCCGGCCCATTGTACCTGGCGAGCCGGGTGCCCATCAACAACGCGCCCAGGCGCTCGACGCGAGGACGGGTCCCCAATGGGGAGCAGCGTGCCGGCGCCTGGGGGAGGACAAGGAACCCCCGCCGGCGGTCTCAGGGGCAACATCTTCTTGAAGGGGCCTGGGTGAACTTCATTTTCAAAGAAAGTTCCCCCAGAGAAGCGCGGGCAGCCCTCGTGAAGTTTTCAAATTCCGGCCCAATACCGGCTAAGGGTCGACGAGCACCCCCGGATTAAGCACGCCTCTGGGGTCCACTGCCTGCTTGGCGGCCCTCAGGGCCCGGGCGAAGAGGTCCGGCCGTTGCCGGTCGAAAGCCCGCACTCGGTCTCGGAAGCTCCTGCCGTAGCTGTGCACCGCCCGGTCGTGAGTGTCCGTGGAGCAGAACGGCGCCAGAGACGCCGGCAGCGTGATACGGAGCTTTCTCGGGCCCAGAAACTTCGCCTCGTCATGGTGCCCGCCTCCCCGCTGACTCGCGAGGCGAAACGATCGTTTCAGGCCCGGAGTAAGCCCTGAGGAGGTCTCTGGGGATGGACTCGCCAGAGGCGGCGGAGGGAATACGCCCCCGATGCCTGAGGCCTACCCCGCCACCTCGAATCGCTCCGACTCGGGGTGCCGGCTCCACAGCTCGCCGGCCCCGTCCATGGCCGTCGCCCGCTCCGGGCTGGCCCGCCAAGCGTCGTAGATTTCGTCGCTGGCCCAGGTGACCAGGGTGGTGATCTTGGTGGGGTCGGCAAGAGAGTAGAAGGTCTGACGGCTGCCGAAGCCGGGGGCTTTGCTCTGGGCCAGGCCGTTTCGGTCCAGAAGCCGGCGGGCGTCCTCTAGCTTATCCGCCTTGGCCCAATGGTGGGTCAGGACTCCGATCATGGCGCTCCGTTCCTCCGCTCAAGCAATCGGCGGTCAGCCAACAGGAGGTTGTTAATAGCTGTTTGCTGCTCGCTGACGCGTCGAAGTATACCACCCCCACCTCACGGTCGCTTCTCCCTGTGCCCCGCGCCGTCCTTGACCTTCAGAACCGCCGCGGCGGCGAGGGCCAGCAGGGCGACTCCCGCACTCAGTACAGCGCCCATCTTGGCCGGGTCCTGGAATGGAGGTCCGGCGAACGCCTTTCCGGCCACGAAGAGGGCCACCGTCAACCCCAACCCGGCTACCATACCCGCCACGGCCAGGTGTCTCATCCCCATACCGGCGGGCAGCGGAAAGCCGAACTTGGTGGCAGCCCAGGAGAAAAATGAAACGCCAAGGGTCTTGCCCGCGATCAGCGACGCCAGGACGATAAAGGTAACCGCGTTGATGCTGCCGAAGGCCACGCCGGCGTTGGCGAAGGCGAAGAAGAACAGGCCCAGGTCCACGAAGAGTTTCAGCTGGTGCTCGAACTGCTCCAGGGCGTTGGGCCGGTGGGTGGCTGGGACCAGGTCGGCGCCTTGGCGACGCGGCGCCGGGTCCGGGTGGGTCTTCTGTAGAACCGGGCCGGGTTCCCTCTGCGGGCCGGGCAGGAAAGGCACGATCACCACCAGGGCCAGGGCCGGCTCGATCGAGGATTTGGCCAGGCCGGCCCAGCTCATGGCCCCGGCGATGAAGACGTAGGCCGGCCAGTAGTCCACTTTCGAGCGCCGGAGCGCGTAGGCCGTTGCCATGCCCGCCACGGTGAGCAGAAGCCAGGCCGGTTGCACCGGGTTTTCCGGGTCGGGGTAGAAAACGGCGATGATTCCCAGGCCGATGGCGTCGTCGGCCACCGCGAGCAAGAGCAGGAAATTGACCGCCGGGTGTCCGTTGCCGAAGGCCAGCCGGGCCACCAGCCAGGCCAGGGCGATGTCGGTGGCTGTAGGGATACCCCAGCCGTTGGCCACCACCGAAAAGTCGTCGGTCCCCCCGTAAAAAACCCAGGTGAGCAGGAGGTAGAGGCCGGCTGGGCCCAGCACGCCGCCCAGGGTGCCCATCAGGGGGTTGATCGCCCTGGGAATTGGGTTGAGGGCGCCTCCCGGTAGGACCGACTCGGTGATCTCCTTGGTGGCGATGCCAAAGAAGAAAACCATGAATATTCCGTTGATGAGGAAGTGGGAGGTTATTGGGTGGCCGAAGACCTCGGCGCCGGAGCCGAAGAGGTGGTAGTCCACCAGCTTCTCGTAGAAGTGATTGTCGATGTTGGCCACGGCCAGACCGGCGACGACGCCGATAATAAGCGGGATGGAGAACTCTTGCAGCACGTGGATCAGCTGCCTAGCCTGGTACAAGGCTCCTCCGTGAGTCCGTGGCGGTGAAGATGGCGGCTGGGTCGTCCGCGGCTATGTTGAAACGCAGAAGCGGCGGGTCCCCGCTGGGGGGGCTGCCTCACGGCTCGCTCACCCGCGATAGGCTTGCTTCGGCAAGAAAGATGCCCTGAAATTATATCACCAGGCCCCTAGTTGATTAAGCGCCGGCCAAGCCTGGTCAGCTTGACAACCAATAGGGCCTTTGGTACCATCACTCGCACCTAGGCCGCTACCTGCGTTGAGTGGCGGTCTTTCCTTTGCGATAATCGGAGGCAGTAGAGGCAGTGGCATTCGTAAGTGGTTTGAAGTGCCGGGAGTGCGGACGGGAATACCCTGCCGAGGCCCTGAACGTATGTGATTTCTGCTTTGG
>CAJWBT010000135.1 GCA_913020235.1 uncultured Chloroflexota bacterium | reverse complement strand
CGCCGCAGCTCCGGTCCATGGTCACGCCGTCCCAGCGCCGGTCCATGTGGGACTGGCCCCAACCTACGATGGCGACCTTGCCCCGGTGCTCCCAGGCCCCCAACCCTTCACGATCTCTTCTCCAACCCGTGTCACCAACCATTACCGCTCCCCCATTACCGCTGAGTCATTTCACAGTTTCCCTAGAATCCGTGGACTAGGTTGGTACCTGCCACTCGTGGACCATCTGGCCGGTACTCGTCTGCTCGAATATCAGCTCCACGGGGGCCCCAACGGGGACTTCGCCCGGCGGGGTACCCGGAAGGTTGGACAAGAAGTTGATGCCCGGGTCCTCGTCCAGAGTTATCACCGCAAAGTTAATGGGCTGCGCCCCCCGGAACCCCCTGATGCGAGAGTCGCGTACCACGAAGAACACGTCTATGTGTCCCTTGCCTTGCACCTCTTTCCACTCCATCTTGTCGGCCGAGCCACACTTCTTGCATTTCTCGATGGGCGGATAATGCAGCCTCTCGCAGGCGGTGCAGTTCTGCAAGACCAACCGCCCCTCGTTGCAGGCGTCCCAGAAAGGCTTGGTCAGATCATTGGGAACTGGGGCGGGTCTCTCCAAGCCTGGGATCGTTGACATGGTTCTCCTCCCTTATGGGGTCTTGCGCACGGCGCGTCACCGTTGTCGATATATTGCGGCGCGAATTATATGTAAAGTACGTTTGCTGGTCAAGGATGGTCGTCACGCATAGTCAGGTTCCGCTATGTCCCCGCCAAAGTCAGGAACCATTATCATGGCTGGCGTTCTTCAGATTCAGGGCCGGACCAGGAGCGATGGGTTGGGAATACCGGCATCGGCCCATTGGAGACCGGGCTAGTCCCCCTGGGAAGCTGCTCATGCAAACAGATGTCAACTCCTGGACATGTCCTGCCAAAAATTGGCGGAAAACCATTCTCCGGGAACGAGATCGCCTTCTGAAACTGCTTCTAATCCTGCGTCGTCTTCCCGTCGATCCACGGCTCGGATTTGCCGGCATCCATCCAGACGAAGTGGAACCCCGCTTCCAGGGCAAATTGACGATCCAACTCCGTATCGCCAATATGGTAGTACTCCTCAGCCGCAAAGCGAGACTTCACCTCCAAGAGACCCTGCTTGGGTGAAACGAAACTCACCTGGATGTTGTGTCTGTCCCAGATGGCCTGCTGCACTGGAAGCGGACGGTCGGAAGCGCTTCCGATGATGCACCCATGAGCCTCGGCCTTCCTCACCATGCCCATGGTAATAGGCCCGGGTGGATCCCCTGCTTCTAGCGTTCCATCTATATCGAAGCTAACCAGTATTGCCAAGTATGCCCTCTCCTCTCAGATTTGATCCAGATGAGATTACCCCGGCACACCCTTGCAGGCCCAAGCAACGAACCTGGAACCGGGCCTGCAACTGGACCTTTTGGAACGTCGCGTTAAGACCCTTTCAAGGCCTGCCAGAGATTTCCAATGTGAGCCACTCCTGGCCCTGCAACGGCCGGGGAGGATGATATTGAGTCTAGCACCGATGTCGAATTTATTGCCAGCTTTGAGGATGTCTTTGACCTGAGCTTCTCTGGGTACGGTTTGGCAGGCTTCACCAATGTTGGCCGCCAATCCTTGAAGCGGCGGCTCCAGGCGGGCCGCCATGATATAATCGTCGAAGCAGCCGGGCTACCGCGAGCCGGAGGCCCAGGCTTCCGTTGCCATCATCTCCGAGCACAAGAAAGGAAAGACCTGTTGCGCCCCTTTGAAGAACTGCTCCAGGAATCGGCCGCGCTTCACGGGCACCTGTGCCCCGGACAGATCCTGGGTGTGCGGCTGGCCATGGTGGGCTGCCGGGAGGTTGGTATCGACGAACCGGTCAAGTCCAAGGCTCTCCTGGTGTACGTGGAGATAGACCGGTGCGCCACCGACGCCATCCAGGCCGTCACCGGGTGCAAGTTGGGCAAACGTACCTTGAAGTTCCTCGACTACGGCAAGGTGGCGGCCACATTCCTGAACACGGACACAGGTAAGGCAATTCGAGTGGTGGCCCGGGACGACTCTCGCGACGCCGTTGCCGACTATGCCCCGCCCGGGATGGACAAGAAGGCGGCCCAAGACCACGCCTACAAAGTGATGCCGGAAGAGGCGCTGTTCACGATGGAGACGGTCCGGTTGGATGTCCCGGACACCGACCGGCCAGGACATCCTCTGCGCCGCGTGGCCTGCGACCGGTGCGGGGAAGGCATCAACGACGCCCGAGAGGTGCGCCAAGCGGGTAAAACCCTGTGTAAAGCCTGCGCCTTCGGGCCTTACTACCGCCCACTGGGGACCGCGGCCGAGTTGGGCGAAGGCTGATCATGCTTCCAGTAGTCGCGGTAGTCGGCAATTCCAACAGCGGCAAAACCAGGGTAGGGGAGTCTTTGGTCGCGGCACTGGCGGCCAAAGGATACCGGGTGGCGGCCATCAAGCACTGCCCCCACGGCCACGATATCGACCGCTCCAAGAGCGACACCCACCGCTTGTTCGAGGCAGGGGCCACCACGGTGATCGCGGCCTCATCGGACAAGCGCACCAGGGTCGACAAGACCAAGAGGGATGCGCCGCTGGAGTCGATCATCGCCACCCTTGGCGCCGGGGTGGACATAGTGGTGGCCGAAGGGTTCAAGACCAGCGCCGTTCCCAAGGTGCTGGTGGTACACGGCGCTCCGCCGCCCCCTCTCGTCGAGAACATCATCGCCACGGTGGGAGAGGGTCAGGACCGGAAACCCAACGCGGATGTGCCGTTCTACGGTTTCGAAGAGGCGGACAAGCTGGCATCCCAACTGATTGCCCAGGTCTTCGAGGCGGGCCCCTCGGCTGCGGCCGTCACCCTCTCGGTGGACGGCGAGCCGGTGCCGCTCATCCCGTTTATCAGCGCGACGCTGGCGGGGATCGTGGGCGGTTTTCTATCCACCCTCAAAGGGCTTCCCGATGACCCCGCGGAAGTTCAGATATCGATTCAGGCGGGTCAGGCGGGTCAAAAGCGGCCCCGCGCCGATGTCTCTCTGGTCGCGGAGGGGACGCCGGTCCCGCTTGCCCCTTTCCCCGGCGGGATCCTGGCGGACATCGTGCGCGGTCTCCTGTCCAACCTAAAGGGCCTTCCCGAGAACCCCGAGGAGATTCTGATAACCATTCAGGCGTCCGGCGCTGCCGTAAGTCCCCCGCCCTCAGGGCGTAGCTCTTAGCAGCTATCCGGCCTGCCCGCTACTTGACCTCCACGTCCACCGGCACGATGCCGTCGAAGTTCTTGCGTAACACGTTCCACCCTATCTGCGGCTGAACCCGCCCGGCTTCGTCGGTGGCTCGCGCCAAGATGGCATACTTGCCCGGGTTCTCGGCGTGCCAGAGATGGGACCAGCGCTGCCACAGCCACCGCTCGTGGGGCAGCTCCCGGTGGGCGTCCTGCCAGGTCTCGCCCCCGTCCACACTCACCTCCACCCGGGTAATCCTGCCAGCCCCGCTCCAGGCCAGCCCACGGATGACGTGGGTGCCGCGGGGGAGCGGCGGGTCGTCGTCCCTGGGCTCGGTGATGAACGTCTTCACCCCCATGGCCGTTATCATCTCTTTGTTGGGGTCTTCAGGCGTTTGGCCCAAGTAGAAGTACTGGGTCTGATAGTACAACTGGGGTATGTGGTCGAGGACTTCGAGCTTCTGCAGCCACTTGACCGACCAGTTGCCCGACCAGCCGGGGGTGATGAGGCGCACCGGCCCGCCGTGGATGTGCCTGATGTACTCCCCGTTCAGGGCCCAGGCCAGCAGCGTGTCCCGGTCCAGGGCCTTTTCCAGCGGCAGGCTTTTCTCGAAGCTGATCTCCTCCTCCGGGACCGTCAGTGCCCCCGGTGTGGCCCACTCGGCCGGGTGTCCCCGGTCGAAGCCCTGGGCGAGCACGCTCACGGCGCCGGGCTTGACGCCCGCCTTCTCCAGGACCGTCGCCAGCGGCACGCCGGTCCACTCCCCGGCGCTGGCCGCGCCCTGGTGCTGCGCCTCCGGGTCGAGCCTGTCGGGCTTTCCCTCCTGGTGTTCGCACCGGTTGCAGCCGTAGGTTTTGCCCCCGCTCTCCAGGTAGTCGAAAAAGTCGGCATCGCTGCCCGAGCATTCGTGGACGCAGCGGATAGAGGCCCCGGGGAACTTCTGAAGCTCTTCGAAGCTCAACTCGATTGGCCGCTCCACTTCGCCGCCGATGGACAGGGACCAGTCGTCGGGATGGACCGGATCGGGGGCGTCGAGCTGAACGACGACGTAGCGGAGGTCAGTGGGCGTAATGAGGCCCTGCAGGTCTACGACCGGCGTTGATACGTGGATCACCCTCCCCTCGGCGTCCTTCCGGACGTCGGGAGTAGGCCTCTTCCGGTCGGCCCAGCCCATGATGATTTCGCCCTCTATCTCGCGCCTGCCCGCCATGCTGATCCTCCTGTCCTGGCCCGGATTTCAAGTATTATACCGCCCGTATCATACCGGCGCGACGGGCTCCACCTCAACGAGGCAGGTGTTGTAGGTCTGCGAGCCCGATGGGGATGAGCGATCGAGGGTGAGGATGTTTACGCAGCCCGCCTGGTCGGTTCCCGTTTCATCGGGAGTGTACCAGGCGCCCTCCAGTATGGAGACTGCGCCGAGGACCACGCGACCGGTGACCTTTACCGGAAGCACGGTGGCCCCTCGTTGGTTGAATACCCGTACCAGTTGACCATCGACAATGCCCCGCGCCGTGGCGTCCTCTGGGTTCATCCAGACATCCTGCGGGTCGACTTTGGCGAGTCCCGGCTGGTTGGCGAGGATGGAGTGGGAGCGGGCTTTGGACTTGGCCGAAATAAGCTGCAGCGGGTGGCTGGAGTCGGGCTCATCGACCGGGATATAGGTCGGGATTGGGGGAATAGCGCCGAGCCCGTGGGGGTCCGGCTGGCCGGCAAGAGTGGTGGAGTAGACCTCGATCTTACCCGAGGGCGTCGAGAACCGATGGTTCTTCGGGTCCCGGATCTGGGCGGCGAAGGCTACGGGGTCATCGGGCGCCGGCATGCGGGCCACGCCGTTCTCCCGGAACGCATCGAAGTCATCGATCTCGGTGCCTTCGCAGAACTCGCGAAGCCAATCGAATTCGGAGGCCTTATCGTTGAACCCGGAGATGCCCAGACGTGCCGCCAGGCCGGCACAGATGTCCAGGTCGTTGCGGCACTCGCCCATCGGCTCGATGGCCTGGTTCATGAAGATGGCGTAGGGCGCTATCTCGCCCCACGCTGTGCCAATGTCGTTGCGCTCCCAGAAGGTGGTCGCCGGCAGGAGGATGTCGGCGAACCGGGCCATCGGCGTCATGAAGTGATCGTGAACGACGATAAACTCGATGTCCTTGCTCTTGAGCGCCTCGGCGGTCTTGTTGGCGTTGCCGAGCTGGTTGAGCAGGTGACGGAACGCCGAGTAAATCATCTTGATGTCCGCCGGGTAGCCCCCGGCGCGGCCCTGATTCAGCAGGTCGGCCAAGTGGGCGGCGGCGACGGGCGGTCCGATCGGGTTCTTCCCCACGGGCAACCTGGAAAGGCCGGCGCCCTTGATTCCGCCGCTGAGCCCCGAGCTGCCGCCGGAGATGCCGATGTTTCCGGTCATGGCCGTCAGGGCGAAGGCTGCGCGATGAAACTGCTCTCCGAAAGCGGTGCGGCCGGGCCCGTAGCCGCATTGCAGTGCCGCCGGCCGGGTCGTGGCGAATTCCCGGGCGAGGCTGGAGATCCTCTCCGCCGGGACCCCGGTGATGGCCTCGGCCCATTGGGGTGTCTTGGGCACGCCGTCGGAGAGACCCAGCACGTAGGTCCGGTAGGAGGAGCCGGGAGGTGCGTCCGGGGGAAGGTGCTCCTCGTCAAATCCAAGAACGTAGCGGTCGAGAAACGCCTGGTCCTGGAGTTCAGAGGTCAAGATGACGTAGGCCATGGCAATGAGCATGGCGGCATCGGTGGACGGCTTGATGAAGATGTGCTCGTCACCAATCGTGGCGCTGGTGTGGGTCATGCGGGGGTCGACGCATATCATCCGGACCCCTTGCTTCTTGGCCCATTTCAGGTACTCCAGCGTTCCGGTTCCGAAGGAGCCGTCGCCTGGGCTCCAGCCCCACAGAATCATCAGCTTCGAGTTCTGGTAATCGGTCCTCTGCCGCCCCAGCCTGCCCAATGCGCTGCCGTACTGGCCGAAGGTGTGGCGGGCCGCGAACTCCTCGGCTTGGCGGGATAGGTTGCCCCACAGCTCGGTGCTCCCGCCGAACATGTTAAGCAAGCGCCGGAGGGAGCTGGCGCTGTGGAGGAGCCCCCCCGCAGCGCCGCTGAGCGAGCAATCGAGGATGGAGGCCGGGCCGTAGGTGTCACGGATCCGGAACATCTGGCCGGCGACCTCGTCCAGGGCCTCGTCCCATGAGATGCGCTCGAACTCCCCTGACCCACGTTCGCCCACGCGGCGCAGGGGGTGCTTGAGCCGGTCGGGATGGTTGACGTGGGCCTCCGACGCGAAGCCGCGAACGCAGGCGTAGAGGGGCGGAAGCTC
>CAJWBT010000134.1 GCA_913020235.1 uncultured Chloroflexota bacterium | reverse complement strand
TCCTTTTGGGACGCGGCCCTCGGGACTCCCAACGAATCGTAGTAATTTGCCATAGGCGTGGGCTCCTAAATTCTTACCGTCTATTATATTTGTCTCAACGATTACTGTCAATTAACAGTTCATACTCTTTAGAGGTTTATGTAACACATCATAAAATGATACTTGACAACTATTACTCAACTTACTACAATAGACTTTGACAGGCTTGAAACCGGCTAGCAGGCGCATCGAGAGCCGGAAACCAACAAACTGCCGTGGAGGTAAGGAAGAGAATGGTATTGCAGCATTGGGACCCCATACACGAGCTGCGCAGGATGCGCGAGGCCATGGACCGGCGATGGCGTGGACCCGTCTTCGCCGCCGGCAGCACCGAACGGAAGGGATGGCCGATACCCATTGACGTGGTCGAAGAGGCCGAGGAGATTCTGGTCCGAGCCTCCGTTCCCGGCGTCAATCCGGAGGACATCGATGTCTCCATCGAGGACAGCGTGCTGGCCATTCGAGCGGAGTCCGCGGAGTCCAAAGTGGAAAAAGAGCGAAAAGAGGGTGGCTATCTGATTCGGGAACGCCGCACCGGGGCCTTCCACCGCTCGTTGCGCCTGCCCGACACTGTGGACGCCGACAAGGCCAAGACCCACTACGAGAACGGGATACTGACCGTCACCCTGCCCAAGGCGGAGTCCAAGAAGGCCAAGCACCTGAAGGTGACCGCCGGGAGCGCCTCCACAGGCTAGGCCGGATAGCCCGGACCGGGGCGCTCGGCCGGCGGAGCGTTCCCGGTCCATCGATTGACCTCATCACCGGCGCCAACCATTGAGGAGAGCAGGCAGATTCATGGCAACGTCAAGCGTTTTAGACAAGGTACACGAGGCGGACATTCTCTCCGAGGGACGAGCTTCGGCAGCGCCGGAAGAGCTTGCAAGTTTCCTCGAGGAAGCGGCGCCGCCCCCGCCAGACAATCACCAAAAGGCGGCGGTCTGGGTCTATTCCGTCCCCCTGGCGGGCGTCCGATACTACGGCTGCGAGGGCCATCCGTCCCCGGGCACGAGGACGAAATGAACCAAACCCTATAGGACCGGTAGCACTCCAAGCTGCCGAGAAAGCCATGCCGAAGGGGCGGCTGCACGCCGCCACAAGCAAGGGGAGCGCGAAGCTCCCCTTGCTTGCTGGGCGCCTTGGGGGAAGACGCCCGAGGGCAGGAACGAGGACCACAGCAAAGCGGTGAAATGGCAGCGGCCCCCTTCTCCTCGTTATGGTATACGCTTCCAAGCTTCACGCGGATTCTCGGACCGGGTTCGGCGGGCAGCCGCCGCGCTTGAGAGTTTAAGTAGCAGATGCTACAATTCCATTCGCCGCGGGCATTTTCACCTCACAGGACTACATTCCCCAGTAGCTCAGCGGTAGAGCGGGTCCTTGCTGTACAGGAAGGACTAATCGCGTAGATCGTTCCCCGATAGCTCAGCGGTAGAGCGGGCGGCTGTTAACCGCTAGGTCGTAGGTTCGAATCCTACTCGGGGAGCCACTCTGGTCGCATACGAACCACGTTCCCCTCAGCACGCACTTTCTCGGGTAGAGCGGCCTCGTTCAGTGCGTAGACTTCCAGCGTAATCTCCCATGACGTCGGTTGGCCCGTGTGGCCCGGTGGGGTAGTCGTTTGGCACGGACATGAGCCTTTCCGCCGCAACCCTGGCCCTGAACGATGCGCCGTGTTGTCTCCGTCCCTGTGGCACACCCCGCTCTCTTTTACCGGCGATCCTATTTCTAGGAGCAGGACTGCCGCCTTGCCAGCCCTTCAATCATCTAGGTCCACTTCAAAGTACGGCTCCCTGGTGACGGTCAGGGCAGGATAGGAGCTTCTCCCGTTCCTAGACATCCCCGGTGGAATGAACCAGGTCACCTCCCACTATTGTCAAGACAGAGTACAGACCGGGAATCTCATCTTCCGGGATGTTCAGCAGGTCGCCGGAGAGAACTGCCAGGTCGGCCAGCTTGCCCTGCTCCAGAGTCCCCCTGCGGTCCTCTTCGAAGCAGCAATAGGCGCCACCGATGGTGAAGGCCCTCAGGGCTTCCAAACGGGTGAGGCACTGCGCCGGGCCGAGGGCCTCGCCGGTAAGACGCTCCCGTCGGGCCACCGCCGACCAGAAGGTTGCGAACGGGTTGTATGGCTTGTTGTCTGAGCCGAAACAGAAGTTGACGCTCTGCTCCAGGTAGCTGCGGTGAGCATCTGCCCGGCCCGCTCCGTCGGGGTCATCCACGTACCGGCGGCCGCGCAGCCACAGGTCGGTCAACGGGATGCTCTCGATCACCAGGCCCAGGTCCCTAGCGAGCCGCAGTTGCTCCGGAGTGGTCTCCAGAACATGGGTCAGGACCCACCTTTGGCCATCGATGGGCGCCTCCCGGTGCACGTCCTGGAAGACCTGGAGCACCTCGGCCAAGGTGTCCCGCACAATCGTGTTCACCCTGAGATTGTGTTGGGCTGCCAGGCTGGCCAGTTGCCGGAAACGGCCGGGCGGATTGTAACCCTGGGCGAAGCCCGCCCAGCCGGTGAAAGGAAGCTCAGCGCACCGGGCCCGGGCGGAGTACCTGTTACCCCGGTACTCGATGTAGCAGCCGCTGATTCGCAGCATGGAGTCTCCAAAGCCGGAGCCGGAGGCCGAATGGGCCCACCGCTGCATCTCCCGGGCCGCCTCTCCGACCGATTTCCAATCCGGGCTCAGCACCAGTTGGGCCCGCACCGTCATTTCACACCTCTCCCACAGTTCTTTGTAGGCCCGCAGCACTTCGGGGGCCACGCCGTGCCCTTCATAGATGCCCGTGGTACCAACGGAGTTGTAGAGCCGCATGGACTCCTTTAGCCCTTCCACCCGCTGCGCGTGGGTGAAGCGGGGCACGACCTTCATCAGGGTAAACTCCAGAGAAGGGGCTTTGCCCTGGTCGATCAGGATACCCGTGGGCTCGCCGCTGTCATCCCGGTCGATGGTCACACTGGAATCGGGCGCCGGTGTCTGCCGGTCGATGCCAGCCATCCGCAACGCCATGCTGTTGGCCACGGCCACCGAAGGAGGCACATTCCAGGGCGTCCAAATGCCCCGGATATACACGGGGTTGCGAGGCGATACCCGGTCCAGCTCCCAGCGGGTGGGAAAACGGCCCTCCTGGAGGCATCCAGGGACATCAGTGTAGTTGGGCGGGTCGCCGATTGGCATGGTGACCACCCATTCCCCCGGGGCCTTTAGCGCCACCTGTTGCTCCACAATGGCGAGGATGCCGGCGATGGTGGCAGCGCCCTGAAGAGATGGGCAAAGCTGCTTCAAGCCCTCGCGATCCATGTGGGCGTGGGCATCAATTATGCCTGGAATAACGGTCCGGCCGCGAAGGTTGACGCTGGTGGTATTCGGACCGGCCAGGGCCAGGACCTCCCGGTTACTGCCAACCGCCTGGATGACCTCGCCCCTGACCGCGACGGCCTCCTGGATGTTGTCGTCGGCTGCGGGGATCACCCGGCCGCTATGCAGGATAATGTCGGCCTTATGTTCGGTCTGAAGCAACGCGATCGCCTCCTGGGTCTCCAAGGGCAACCGAGGCAACAACTGATTTCGCCGTAGCCTCGGAACTGCTATGGGTCCGTTTCGATTTGGGTAGGCCAGGGGCTCGGAAAAGTAGTCCTTCTCGTGCTCCCGATTCTACACCTTTGTCGTATGTCAGGGAATATTGAGGTGGACCCAGCCGGTCGGACAAGATCGACGCCTGATCATCGAAGGCCCTTCTGTCCTCACATTATTGACGTAGCCGCCAGTGAGTCGTCACCACTATTCGCGGATAGTGACCGTCACGCATTGCGATCTGCCTCACTCCGTTCCTGGCTTTGCCTGTCAAACCCCGGGCCGTAGCATATCTGCCGAGATTCTTGACTTAGATCCAGCTTTCTCGGAGGCGCCTCGAACGGAGATGAGGTGGGCGCCAAACAGAGCATTGGTATACTACACAGGTGCGATGGGACCCTCGCTCGGTTAACCCGCAATCCTGTTCAACCGACTGGTTCCACCTCAGTGGTCCCAATTATCGGCGAGCGGTTCGCCCTCCGGACCAACGTTGGTCGGCGGACCCGCAGCAGGCTATGAAAGAGAGGCACATCATGCGTGAGCGGATCAAAGTCAAGCCAGCTGAAGAGGTGGTGGAATACCTCTTCAAATCCAGGTCTCTGGGTTTCCTCCAGCGCGACTACCGGCTGTTGATGTGGATCAACAATGTCCACACTCTGATGCTCATGGATCAAGGGATTATAGCCCAGGAAGCGGGCAAATCGTTGCTTCAGGCACTGGCCGAGATGGAGAAACAAGGGATAGAGGAGTCTTCTCTTGATCCCAACCTGGAAGACCTATACTTGAACTTCGAACATGCTCTCATTCAGAAGGTGGGAGTGGATGTCGGGGGTAGAATCCACACAGGCCGCAGTCGCAACGACATCTACGCCACCATCGCCCGTATCGCGGTTCGAGAAGCTCTCTTCTCGCTCTCGGAAGACCTGTTTCAACTCCGGGAGGCCCTGTTGGAGCGGGCCGCGGACCACGTTGATACGGTGATGCCCGGCTACACCCACCTCCAGCCAGCTCAACCCACTACTCTTGGTCACTACCTGGCTAGCGTGTCCATGGCATTGGAGCGGGACGGAGAGCGCCTGCTTGAGGTTTATCCCCGCCTGAACCTGTGCCCTTTGGGTGCCTGTGCTTTCGCCGGAACAGGTTTTGCCATAGACCGCAATATGACGGCCCGCCTGCTGGCCTTCGACGGCATCGTTGAGAGCACCTTAGACGCCGTGGCCTCTCGCGACTATGTGTCGGAGCTTCTGGCTGCCACCGCAGTCATGGGTGTCACCCTAAGCCGTTTGGCCCAGGACCTTTACCTCTGGTGCTCCGACGAGTGGGCCACCGTTGAGGTCGGTGACGATGTGGCCTCAACCAGCAGCATAATGCCACAGAAGAAGAACCCCATCATCCTGGAGCACATCAAGGCCAAAGCCGGACACCTGATGGGAGCCCTAGTGTCCAGCCTCGCAGTCCAGAAGAACGTCAACTTCATGCACTGCCGGGACATAAGTACCGAAGCTGTCGTTCCCCTGTGGGACGCCCTTGGTCAGGGACAAGCCATGCTGAAACTGGCTAGGAGGACGGTGCTGGGTTTTGGTGTCAACAAGGAACTCATGCTAGAGCGGGCGGCTGGAGACTTCTGCACCGCCACCGAACTCGCCGATTTCTTGGTGCGCGAAAAAGGGTTGCCTTTCAGATCAGCCCACGGCATCGTAGGCAACCTGGTCACCCAGGTGTTGGATAAGGGGCTGGCCTGGAATTGCATTGACAGTGGGTTGATTGACCAGGTTGCCCAAGACCTAACGGGAGAACCCCTCAACCTGACCGGGGATCAGATCAGGCACGCCATCGATCCCCAGCTCAACATTCAAAGCAAGGGAGCCGCCGGGAGCCCTAGCCAAACCGAGACCAGGAGTCTCATCGATCGGGCGAGAAATGGCCTGGACCGCCAGCGAAGCAGGATAGGAGGCTGGCAGGCCGACCAAGACCAAGCCCGGCAACTACTCCAACGGGAGCTGGACCGCGTCGCGTAGGAATAGTATTTGTGACCGGCACGATTGAGACAGGTCGAAGCCCGGGATATCTTCCTGGTGCAGTTGGTGACCCAAGCCGCCTGCCTGGCCGGAAGGAGCGTGAGCCGACTTTACTCTCCACCGTTGAGGATACCGCCGATCTCCTGCAAATCCTCCGGAGTGAGTTGCCAGTCGGTGGCCTTGACGTTGGCCACCACCTGCTCCGGCAGCTTTGCTCCGGCGATGACGCTGCCTACCGAAGGATTGGCCAGCAGCCAAGCTATGGCAAGCTCCAGCGTCGAGTGTCCCCGTTCCAAAGCAAAGACTCTCAATCGATCCAGCAGGTCGAAGTTCCAGTCGGTCAGGTTGCTCCGGGCTTTGGCGAAGTCATAGAGCCGTGTCCCCTCTGGGAGAGACTCGCCTTGCCGGTACTTTCCCGTGAGGAACCCGCTGGCCAAAGGGTAGTATGGCAGAATACCGATGCCGTACGCCTGGCAGCAGGGAATCAGCTCTCTTTCAACCTCGCGTTCAAGCATGTTATACGGGGGCTGGACGCTGATGAAGGCCTCCAAATGCAGCGCATGGGAGGTCAAGACGGCTTCGGCCACTTGCCACGCGGCGTAGTTGGAGCAGCCGATGTACCGTACTTTACCCTGCCGAACCAGATCGTCCAGGGTCCGCACCGTCTCTTCTATCGGGGTGCCTGAATCTGGGAAGTGCATCTGGTACAGGTCAATGTAGTCGGTTTGCAGCCTCTGCAAGCTCAACTCCACCTGCTCCATGATGTGCTTGCGTGAGGCCCCGCCCTGGTTCGGCCCCTGTCCCGTCGGCCCTGCCACCTTGGTAGCCAGCAGCACCTGTCCGCGAATGCCTTTGGTGGACTTCCCTATGTACTCCTCCGACAAGGTTCTTCCGTAGGTATTAGACGTATCTATGAGATTGACACCAATGTCCACGGCCTGATGGATCACCCGGTCTGTTTGCTGGTAGTCGATGCGGGCGCCGAAGTTGTTGGTCCCTAGTCCAACTGCTGACA
>CAJWBT010000133.1 GCA_913020235.1 uncultured Chloroflexota bacterium | reverse complement strand
AACAGGTGCGAATGGGCCAAGAGCGACCTCATGATCGAATACCACGACCGGGACTGGGGCGTGCCGCTGCACGATGACCAGAGGTTCTTCGAGATGCTGACGCTGGAAGGAGCCCAGGCCGGCTTGAGCTGGGAGACCGTCCTGCGGAAGAGAGAGGGCTACCGGGCGGCCTTTGACAACTTCGACGTCGAAAAAATCGCTTCGTACGGCCTGGAACGCATCGAGGCGCTACTTCAGAACCCCGGCATCATACGAAACCGCCGGAAGATCGAGGCGACGGTTGGGAACGCCCGGGCTTTTCTGGCAATTCGACAGGAGTTTGGCACCTTCGACGCCTATGTCTGGGGATTCATTGGCGGGGAACCGGTACACAACTCCTGGGCGGACATTGCCGAGATACCGGCGACGACTCCCCTGTCCGACAACCTCAGCGCCGACCTGAAGCGCCGCGGCTTCAAATTCGTCGGCGCGACGATCTGCTACGCCTTCCTGCAGTCAGCCGGGCTGGTCAACGATCACGCCGTCTATTGCTTTCGGAACCGGGAGGTCGCCGGGCCGCCCAGTCTTGCCTGATTCGGGCCACGACGGCTCCCGCAAACGTTCGGGACCGACCAAGAGAGGCTCGACGGCTTTGCCGGTCCGCAGTCTAATAGCACTCGGCAGGAAGCGGTTTGGCCGCCCACGGACCGGAAACGGCCGCTGACGGCTGGAACCCCCGTTGTCCTCATCAACGGTGCGGGGACAGGATCACGGCGCCGCTTTCTCGGCTGGGCCTCCTAGAACAGGGCAATCGGGTTGACGGGAGAGCCGGTGCCTCCGACCACCCGCAGGGGATTGACGGTGAGCATGAATTCGTAGCGGCCCTCTTCGGCGCAGGCTTCGGCCAGAGGCTGAAGCAAAGAGTTGTCGACCAGGCCGATACCGTAGGCGAAGATAGACCCGTGGACCGACCAAGGAAGGCTGTAGCCGTTGGGGTGGAAGTCCATCATGTCCCACACCAGCAGGCAACAGTCCGACTCCCGGATGAACTTCAGGCAGGTGGCGTGCAGGCCCGGGCGCGAGTCCCGGTCGCTGCCCCAGGGGAGATTGCCGGCTTCGTTCCATTTTTCCCGGCCGCTGTACACCACCAATGCGTCGCCGGGCTCCATGGAAACCCCCTCTTCTTTGGCGATGTCTTCCAGCTCCCAGCCGTGGACCGGCTTGTCTGGGGTTACGTAAGGCTCTCCCCGGTGTTTGGGCACGTCCAAGAGAACGCCCCTGGTTGCGATGCCTTCTTTCCAGTTCTCCACCGACCCCCAGATGGCCCCGTCCATGGTGATGGTTTCGTCGGGGTTTCCGCCGTTCCACATCCCGTTGGCGTCCCACACGTGGCAGAGGGCGTCCAGGTGGGTGGTGGCCGTGCCATGGTAGGAAATTCCATAGTAGTCAATCGCGGCCCCGGCCCCGGCGCCCCGATCCATGCGCTTCATATAGTGGATGGCCGGAGTGGGGTTGTTGGGAGCCGGGTTCTTGGGAAACTCGCGGCTCAAGGAAACGGCCCGGCCGCTCCGGACCAGCCGGGCTGCCGCCGCCCGCTTCTCGGGGGTCACCATGTTGAGCGCACCTTTTTGATCGTCGGCGCCCCACCGGCCCCAGTTTCGGTCCTCTTTCAGGTATGCCAGTACCTCTTCCTTGGTTGGCACGCGACGCTCCATTGGGTCCCTCCTTCAAGCAAACGTGAGGCAAACAACGTTGGGCGACAAACAATTGGGGCGAAACAAAAAACCCGCGCCGGGAAAACCGCCATCCCGCGCGTGGCCGGCCGGCCCACGGCCTGCCGCCGACAGAATAGCAGACCGGCGATGCGGCTGCAAAGCGGTGTTCGGGCATGGAGGTGCAGAACGGGGATCGGTGGCGCTAGACCCGGCCGGCCTGGTCCGTGCCGGGAGCGGCCTCGCGGACGGCCTCCCGGAGGCGGCCAAAAAACTGGTCCATCATCATCTTGGCAACGCTTTCCATCAGCCGTTGCCCAATCCGGGCCACGGGCCCGCCGGCTTGGGAATCGCTATCCACGGTCACGGTGGTCTTACCCTCCCGCTCCACCAGCGTGATGAACGCCTCTCCGCTGACGAAGCCGCCGCCGCCGGTGCCCTGGACCGCCAGCCGGTAGGACTGGTGGAGGACCTGGTCCCGCATGGATATGGTGGCGTCGTATCGGCCGCGGATCGGACCAACGCCCACGGTCAACACCGCCTGGTATTCGTCGTTGCCCACCGGTTTGAGGCCTTCACAGCCGGGAATGCAGCGGGCCAGGATTTCGGGGTCGGTCAACACCGCCCACACATTTGGGGCTGTCTCTTCGAAGTCGTAACTTGCCGTGATCTTCATCGCTAGCCTCGGCCGGCGGCGGACGCCGGGGCAAAAATCCCGCCAAGCAGACGCCTTGGGCCGCGCCGCTGGGTAAACTTGATCTCAGGATACGCCGGGCCGGCCTTCCTCTGGTGCCGAGGACCATGAAAACCCGGGGCCATTTGTCACCCTGGGTGTTTCGGCAACGTGATCGAGACCTTTATGCCCGGTTTACGGGTCAATATACAGGAATGATGCCCTCGCATGCAGGGCATTTTGAAGCAATATTTGCGCGGCTACAGCCTCTCGTCGGCCAGGAGAAGCAACTCCAGGAGGGCCTGGGCGCCGTTGGCACAGTCCTCAGGGGTGGAGAACTCCTCGGGGGAATGGCTGATGCCGCCCACGCTGGGAACGAAGATCATGGCCGCGTCGGCAATGGCGGCCAGGGCCTGCGCGTCGTGCCCGGCGCCGCTGGGCAGTCTGATGTGAGTGAGCCCGCAGCGGCTGGCAGCCTCTTCCACCAGGGCTTGCATGCGAGGCTGGATGGGCACCGGCCGGCTCGCCCGATGACGCTGGATTTCCATGTCCACACCGTCGGAGTTTGAAATCTCTGCAGCGGCCCGCCGGAGTTCTGCTTCGGCGGCGGTGAGGGCTTCCATACCTACGTCCCGAAACTCCAGCCCCAGGCGGACGGTCCCGGGAATCACGTTGACCGCGTTGGGAAGGGTCTGAACGCTTCCCACGGTCGCCACCCGGCAGGTCTGCAGTTCCGCGGCCAGCCGCTGCACCGCCAGGATCAACCGGGAGGCGCTCACTAGGGCATCCCGCCGGGCCGGCATCGGCGTCGTGCCGGCGTGGTTTGACATGCCTTTGACCTCCACCTCAAAGACCGCCCGGCCGGTTATGGCGGTGACCACGCCGATGGGGACCTTCGACTGGAGTAGGGTGGGTCCCTGCTCGATGTGCAGTTCGAAATAGGCGGCTAGTTCTCCGCGCTTGCGGGCCGCCTCCTCGATGCGGGACAGGTCTCCCCCGATGTCGGCCAGCCGAACGCTGAGGTGCACCCCCTCGTCGTCGACGGCGGTCAGGTCCTCGGGTTCCAGCAGGCCGGCCATTGCCCGGCTGCCGATCAGCCACCGGTGGAATCGGGTGCCCTCTTCGTTGGTTAGGACCAGGGCTTCCACGGGATGGCGCAGGGTGACTCGGTTGTCGGCCAGGGTCTGAACGGCCTCGATGGCCGCCATCACCCCCAGGGCGCCGTCGTATTTTCCGCCACTGGGCACCGTGTCGGTATGCGAGCCCAAGGCGATGGCGGGTAGGCCGGGGGACGACCCGGCCCTACGCCCGATGATGTTGCCCGCGGTGTCGATTCTGGTCTCCAATCCGGCCCCGTGCATCAAGGAGATGATGTACTCCCGGCCGGCGATGTCGGCCGGGGAGAAGGCGATGCGTTGCATCCCCTCGGGGGTATCGCCGAAGCGGCCCAACTCCTCGAGAGTGCGGTTCAGCCTGGCGGAGTCGATCGCAAATGTGGGCATATTCTTCAGACCTCTTTTCGGTCACCGGATAACGCTGCTGCTTGTTTGAGATGAGAGCTTGGTTTGGCGGCCGGCCTAGACCAGCACCCGGAAGCCGTAGCTGGGCCGGTTCAGGTCCCCTTCCCGGAAGCGGGACATCCGCAGCGGGGAGATGTCGATGGTAGTGGCCTTCCCGTCCAGCATCAGCTCGCTCATCAGGACGCCGACCATGGGGGAAAGCTTGAAGCCGTGACCGCTGAACCCGGTGCAGATGTATAGGCCGTCGGTGCCCTCTACCCGGTCCATTATCGGGTGGGAGTCGGGGGTGCTGGTATAGAGCCCCGCGTAGCCGGTGCTGTACTCCGCATCCTCCATCACAGGTATCCGGTGGGCCAGGCGGCTCCAGACCTCTTGGATGAAGCTCTGGCTGGGCCGTGGAGCGTAGACCTCCGGGTCTTCGACCGGCTCTTCGATGTTCCCGTTGCCCACCAGGGTCAGGTCGGACCCCTCGGGGCGGAAGTAGACCAGGCGGTCGATGTCGCCGCCGCCGGGATGGTAGGGAAGCCGCTCCATGGGCCGCTTCAGGTGAATCACTTCGTGGCGGGTGGCCTCCAGCGGCAGATCGACCCCGTGTTGGAGCAGGAAGCGGCGGCTCCAGGGCCCGGTGGCCACCACCGCCATGGGGGTCTCTATCCGCTCGTCCGCGGTCTGGACCGCCACCACATGGCCCCCGGTCACCTCGATCCCGATGGCCGGCGTCTGGAGCTGGACCGTGGCGCCGAGGTCCCTGGCCCGGCGGGCGTAGGCGGAGGCGGTGCCGGAGGGGTCGGCGTAGCCGGACTGGGGCTCGTAGGCGATCGCCGCGCAATCGTCGAGGTAGAAACCGGGGGCGACCTCTTTGGCGTCCTCCCGGCTGATGATGCTGGTCTGGATTCCCACCGTCTGGTGCATGGCGACGTTGGCGCGAAAGGCCTCGACATCGGCCTCCCCGGAGATGATGACGAAACCGGTCTGCACGAAGCCGCTGTCCCCTCCTACAATCTGGTCGAAGTCGCGGAGCACCTCGAGGCTGAGCCAGGCCATGCGGGCGTGGATTTCGTTGGAGTAGTGCATCCGCACCACGCCGGAGGAGCGCCCGGTGGAGCCGGAGCCCAGCAGGTCTCGCTCCAGCAGCACCACCTTCTTCAACCCGCGGGCGGCCAGGTTGTAGAGGATGCTGCAACCCATCACCCCGCCGCCGATGATCACCGCGTCCGCTTTCATGCTCATGGCTCGCTCCTTGGAGGATTGTCGCCGCGTCGTACGCAAATGCTCGCCACAGAGGCGCGGAGGACACAGAGTTTAGTAAACTGCCCTTTCTATCTTAGTGTCTCTGTGCCTCCGTGGCCAAAAAAAGACCGGCGGGGGTAACGCTCACCGCAGAGGCGCGGAGGACACGGAGTTTAGTAAACTGCCCTTTCTATCTCTGTGTCTCTGTGCCTCCGTGGCCAAAAAAAGACCGGCGGGGGTAACGCTCACCGCAGAGGCGCGGAGGACACGGAGTTTAGTAAACTGCCCTTTCTATCTCTGTGTCTCTGTGCCTCCGTGGCCAAAAAAACCGGCGCTAGAACACCGGCCGCCCCGGCACGTTGACCCGGATGCTGTAAAGGCCGGTCCGCGCCGTGACGTAGATGGTCTTGTAGTCCGGGCCGCCGAAGGCCAGGTTGGCGGGCAGCTCTGGAAATGCCACTGTGCCCACGTGCCGGCCCGAGGGGTCCAGCACCCACAAGCCGCCGCCGCCGGTAACGTACAGGTTGCTTTCGCTGTCCACCTTCATGCCGTCGGGATTGCCGTTTTCGGGCACGTCCATGTCGATCAACACGTGGGGGACGCCCAGGGACCTATCGGCATCGACCGGGAAGGCCAGCACGTGCCGGCGCCGGGTGTCGTCGACGAACAGGGTGGACTCGTCGGTGGAGAAAGCCAGGCCGTTGGGGCGCTCCATGTCGGCCCGCAACAGGGTGATGGAGCCGTCCGGGTCGTAGCGGTACACCCCGTTGAACCCCTGCTGGCCGGGCTCGGGATCGATCCCATAGGGCGGGTCGGTGAAGTAGATGCTGCCGCTGGAGTGGACCACGATATCGTTGGGACTGTTCAACTGCTTGCCGTTGAAGCTGCCGATGAGGGGGGCCATCCGCCCGGCGTTGTCCATTCGCGAGACCTGGCGGCCGCCGTGCTCGCACGCGAGCAAGGCTCCGGCCTGGTCGAAGGTCAGGCCGTTCGAGTTGCGGCTGGGAGTGATATAGGGCTCCGGTGCGCCACCCGGGGTGTACCGATAGATGGTGTCGCCCCGGATGTCGCTGAAGAGCAGATAGCCCGAGGGATGCCACACCGGGCCTTCGGTGAACTGGAACCCGGTGCCCAGAGTTTCCGGCTCCTGCTCCGGCACCAGGTCTCGCAAAGAAAGCGGCATTGGCGACACCTCCGAAACGCTTGCACCGCCGGGACGGCCCTGCGATCCGGTACAAGTATATTCGCGGTCCTGGGGCAGCGCAAACGGCACGAGCCTTCAGCCTTCGGCTATCGGCTGTCAGCTGACCGCTGGGTTACCCCTTGCCACGAACGACTCCCGGTATATAATGGGGATGCTCTGCGGCCGGGGGCGGCCGCAACTCCATGCAGCGGAGGCGATTTAATGGGTGCAACTGAAAAGATTGCCAAATGGATCGTGAATACAAGCTATGAGGACATCCCACCCGACGCTATTCGCGTGGCCAACGAGTCCTGTTTCGACCTGCTGGGAGTTATCCTGGCCGGGTCGGTGCAGCCGGTGGGCGAGATAATCCAGCAGTACGTGG
>CAJWBT010000132.1 GCA_913020235.1 uncultured Chloroflexota bacterium | reverse complement strand
TCGGCGGGGGTAACCACCTGGCCTACACCTGCGACATCACCATCGCGGCCGATACTGCCATCTTCGGGCACAACGGCGCCCGCGTGGGTAGCCCCCATCACGGGTACACCGTGGCGCTGTCGGCGCTGATCATGGGGATGAAGCGGGCCAAGGAGATGCACTTCTTCCTCCCCCGCTACACCGCGCAGGAAGCGTACCAGCTGGGCCTGGTCAACAAGGTGGTGCCCGAGGATGTTCTGGAGGACGAGGTGGACCGGTGGTGCGAACAACTGCTTGCGGTGAGCCCCACCTGTATCCAGCTCCGGAAGCGCTCTTTCAACGCTATGATGGACATGATCCGGGCCTTCACCGGACCCCACGGGGAGCTGCTTCAGGAGTACGCGCCTGATTTCCTCACCAGCCAGGAGCGCCAGGAGTGTCTGACGGCGTTCGCCGAGTTCCGGACGCCCCGCCCTTACCCGGCGTATGTCGCCGAGCACGGCGGGACGCAATCCAACTAGTCGATAGGCCAACTAATCCGCAGGCCAGGGGGACGCATGGATCTGACGTTAAAAGGCAAGACCGCCATAGTAACCGGGGGTGGCTCCAACATCGCCCGGAGCATCGTGATGACCATAGCGGAGGAGGGGGCCAACGTCGCCATCTTCGACATTGACAAGGCATCAGCCCAGGCGGTAGCCACCCAAGTCAAGGAAGGGGGAGCTACCGGGCGGGTGGAGGTATTCGCCACCGATGTGACCAGCCGTCAACAGGTGGAGGAATCCATCAGCCGGGTGGTCAAGGAGTACGGCCAGGTCGACATTTTGGTCAACGGCGTCGGCTGGGACCAGATGGGCGCCTTCATGGACCAGACCCCGGAGTTTCACGACAAGATCGTCGACCTCAACTACATGGGCTCCCTCCGGTGCATACGGGCCGTGCTGCCCCACATGGTCGAGCGTGGCTACGGCCGTATCGTCAGCTTGGGTTCCGACGCGGGACGCATGGGGGAGTTCCATGAAGCGGTGTACTCTGGAGCCAAGGCCGCCGTCATGGCCCTTACGAAATCTCTGGCCAGGGAGGTGGGCAAATTCGGCGTGACCCTGAACGTCGTCTGCCCCGGGCTCACCGTCCCCGAGGACCCCGAAGCCGTGGGAAAATCCAGCATGTGGGCCGGGGGCATGGTGGACTTCTGGACCGAGGAGCGCCGTGACAGCGCCAGCCGGCGCTACCCGCTGCGGCGTCTGGGCACCGCCCAGGACATCGCCAACGTGGTGGTCTTCCTGGCCTCGGACCGGTGCAACTTCGTCACGGGGCAGACCTGGAGCGTGAGCGGCGGCTACACCATGATGTGATCCCGGCGGGCCGCCGGAACCGCTCATCAGATCACTCCGGGAGTGTCACGGTGAGGGAGTAAGATGCAGGTCCACCTCGACGAGTCAGAGCGAGCCTTTCAGGCGGCCGTACGCCAGTTCGCCCGCGAGGAAGTGGGCCCGCGCGCCAAGGCGTGGGATGAAGGCCAAGAGGTGGAGCCCGAGGTCTCGCGGGCTTACGCTCGCCTTGGCGCTCCCGGCCTGCGGATCCCGCAAGAGTACGGCGGTAGCCCGGCCTCCTTCGTGATGCTGGGGATAGCCGTTGAAGAGACGGCCCGCGGCGACTACGGCTTCGCGGAGAACGCGGCAAGGCCGGCGATATTTGGGGAGTTCTTCAATGTAGCCAGCCCGGAGCTGTGCCGGGAGTGGCTGCCCCGTATCGCCTCACTGGAGAGTATCGGGCTCTTCGCCCTGACCGAGCCCGGCGGCGGCTCCGACGCGGCCGGCATCAGGACGCAGGCGATCCGGGACGGCGATGACTGGGTCCTCACCGGGGAGAAGGCATCCATCAGCAACGCCGGCAACGCCGACGTGGGCCTGGTGTTCGCCCGGACCGGGGGAGCGGGGGCTCGGGGAATCAGCTGCTTTCTGGTGCCCATGGGTCTGCCGGGGGTGAGCCGCCAGGTCTACGACTCGCCGGGCGGCAGGCTCGTTCAACGGGGCAGCGTCACCCTCGACCAGGTGCGGGTCCCGGCCTACAATCTGGTGGGAGAGGAGAACCAGGGCTTCTACCAGGCGATGCGTTTCTTCGACTACAACCGGGCCATGGTGGCCCTCCAGGCGCTGGGAGTCGCCCAGGAGTCCATCGAGGAGACCATCGCCTATGTAAAGGGGCGGCACACCTTCGGGAGGCCCCTGGCCAAGTACGAGGGGATTTCTTTTCAGCTGGCGGAATTCCTTACCATGACGGAGGCGGCGCGGCTTCTCTGCTACCAGGCCCTCTCCAAGAAGGACCGCGGGGAGCCCTGCGGCAAAGAGACCGCCATGGCCAAATGGTTCGGCACGTCGACCGCCTTCCAGGTTATCCACGGCTGCCTCCTGCTCCACGGCCACTACGGCTATAACAAGGACCTGCCTTTCGAGCGGCGCCTGCGTGACGTGATGGGATCGGAGACTGCCGATGGCACCATCGAGATCATGAAGCTGATCATTGCCCGGGAGGCCATCGGCCCGGAGGCAGTGCCCTACCGATAGAAAACTTGTTTAGAAGACTCAGGGCGATGGGAGAAAGGGGAAATGCTGCAAACACCGCCTGAGCTGATGGAGCACTATCGCCGGCAAGGTTGGTGGGGCGACACGCTGATAACCGACTACCTGGACCGCTGGGCCGAGGAGAAGCCCGACCAGGTGGCCCTGGTCTCTCACTTCCATACCACGGACCGGACGGCGACTCTGAGCTATCGTCACCTCTCCCGCCTGGTGGACCGGACGGCCTGGACCCTGCTGGACCTGGGGGTGGAGCCTGGAGACCGGGTGGCGGTCCAGCTCCCCAACTGGTGGCACTACCCCCTCTTCTACCTGGCCTGTGTCCGCATCGGGGCGACTATCGTCCCCATCACCCCCATCATGCGCCACCGGCAGATCCGGCTCATGCTGGACCGGACCGAGGCCCGGGTGATGGTGATACCCTCAACGTACCGGAGCTTCGACTACGCCGCCATGCTGCGGGAGCTGGTGGGTGAGTTGCCCCACCTCCGGGCGGTGATCGTCGTTGGGGAGCCCGTGCCCCAGGGGATGCGCTCTTTCGACGCGGAAATCCTGGACCGCCGGCGAGAGGCGGGCCGCTCCCAGGAGGAGCTGCGCAAGCTGCGTCCCGACCCGGTGCATGGCCTGGGCGCTATCTGCTTCACCTCGGGCACCACCGGAGAGCCGAAGGGAGTGATGCACACCCACGCCACAATGATGTACCATTGCGAGGGCCACAACTCGGTCCTGGGCCTCACCCCGGAAGACAACATTCTCATGGGCTCTCCCCTGGGCCATCTCACCGGTTTCGACTACGGCATCAATATGCCCCTGGTGCTGGGCGCCAAGACCGTGTACATGGACGTTTGGGAGCCCGATACGGCGGTACGCCTCATCGCTGAGGAGGGGGTGACCTGGACCATGGGCGCCACCCCATTCTTGATGGACCTCATCCGGGCCAGCGGCCCGGCCCTGTACGATATCTCCACCCTCCGCTACTTCATTTGCGCCGGGGCCCCCATTCCCGCCGTCCTGGTCGAGGAGGCGCACGAAAGCCTTCCCTGCCGGGTCATCTCCGCGTGGGGCATGACCGAGGACGGCGCAGTCACTTTCGTCAGGCCCGAGGACCCACCTTCCAAGGCGGCGGAGAGCGACGGCCGCACCGTGCCGGGAATGGAGCTGCGCATTGTAGATCCAGACACGCGGGAACCTCTGCCCACGGGGAGCGAGGGGTTGCTGGTGGTGCGGGGACCCGGCCAGTTCGTGGGCTACTACAAACGGGCCGACCTCTGGGAGGAGGCCCACGACGCCGAGGGGTGGTTCGAGACCGGGGACCAGGCCCGCATGGACGAGGACGGCTACATCCGCATCACCGGGCGGTTGAAGGACATCATCATTCGAGGCGGGGAGAACATCCCCGTGGTGGAGGTCGAGGAGATCTTGTTTCGCCACCCTAAAGTGCGGGAAGTGGCGGTGGTGGCCACGGAGGTCTCCAGGATGGGGGAGCGGGCCTGCGCCTGCGTGGTGCTGGAACCGGGGGAAACGATGGCCTTGAAGGACCTACAGGACTGGTTCGACCAGAGCCAGACCGCCAAACAGTATTGGCCCGAAGACCTGGAAGTCTTCGACGAACTTCCCAAGACTCCCTCGGGGAAGATTCAGAAGTTCCTGCTGCGGGAGTGGGTCGCTGGCCGCAGCCAGTAGAACCCGAGAGCCGATCCGGCAACTGCCTCCGTGGTTCGGCGGGCTCCGATTTCATCGAGAGTCGCGACAGAGGCGGACCGGTCCCGCGCGCCGGGTGGAACAGCCTGACTTCATCGAGGCTCTCGATTCGATAGAATCGGGGCTGGCCGCCAACGGGCAAAGGCAGCGCCCCATTTTGGCATATTCGGTGCATGAGCCGAGCTTGTCGTGGAGCGAAGACTCAGTCCCCTTGGGGGTGTTGGACGGCCCTTGAAAGGAGATCAATGCTGCAACAGTTGAGCCTGGAGGGAAAGACGGTCATCATCACCGGAGGGGGCACCGGCCTGGGCCGCGAGATGGCGATCCAGCTCGCGGCCGCCGGAGCCGACGTAGCGCTGGCGGGCCGCCGTCCGGACCCGCTGGAAGAAGTGGCCGCGGCGGTGCGGGCCTTGGGCCGCCGCGCCCTGGCCATCCCGACCGACATTACCGACTCCGCGCAGGTAAACCGCATGGTGGAGACGGTGCTGCAGGCCCTGGGGCAGGTGGACGTGCTGGTGAACAACGCCGGTCAACCTGCCGAACCCCTCCGGCATATCTGGGAGATCACCGACGCCCAATGGCACGCCGGCATGGACGCCAACCTCACCGGCGCTTTCTACTGCTGCCGGGCAGTTATCCGGTCCATGACCGAGCGTGGCCGGGGCCGGATCATCAATGTCTCCTCCCATTTCGGAATGCGGGGGGTGCGGGGCCAGTACGTCTACACTACGGCCAAGGGCGGATTGATTAACCTCACCCGAACCATCGCGGTCAGCCTTTCCCGCGACGGTATCACCTGCGTCGCCCTGGTGCCCGGCGCCTTCTACACCGAGGCCACCGCTCCTTCCCGGGAGGCCATGCCCAATACCGGGCACGTACCCGTGGGCTATTTCGGCGATGCCGAGCAAGTCGGCCCCGCGGTGGTGTTCCTGGCGTCGGAAGCCTCCGAGTATCTGAACGGGGAGGTGTTCCCCATTGATGGAGGCGTGCTGGCCGGTGGGATTTCCCCCACGGGGTTCGCCCCTCTGATGCCCTGGCCGGCCGGCACAACGGGAGGTCTGTAATGCCGGTTCCTCCTGATTGGGACCTGAAGGGAAGGGCCGCCCTGGTCACCACCGGCGGCCACTTCGCCACCCCTTTCCTGGCGGCGGCCCTGGCTGAGGCGGGAGCACGGGTGGCTGTGGCCGGGGGTCCGGCCGAGGCCCTTGAGGCGGTTCGCCGGGCCACCGAGCTATTCTCCTCGGACACCCTGGTCCTGCCGGCGGACGTGAATGACCCGGCCAGCGTCCGCCGCGCCGTCGGCCAGGCGGTCGACACCTATGGCCGCCTGGACGCCCTGGTGAACAACAGCCAGGTAGTGGCCGCCCAGCCCTTCATGGACACCACGCCCGAGGAATTTGACCAGATGCTGGCTCAGAACCTGCGGAGCGTATTTCTCTTCTGCCAGGCGGCGGGAGAGCACATGCTAGGCCAGGGACAGGGACGCATCGTCAACGTCAGTTCGATGATGGCGGAGCGTGGTGTCGTGAATATGGCGCCCTACTGTGCCAGTATGGGGGGAGTGGTCCAGCTGACCAAGGCTCTGGGACTGGAGTGGAGCCGCCGCGGCATCCGGGTTAACGGCATTGGCCCCGGCTGGTTCACCGGCGAAGAGCAGGGTCTGGAGGAACAGCGGCAGGAACTGCTGGCGCGGTTCCTGCCGTCGCGCCGCTATGGGCACCCCCGGGACCTGGCGGCTCTTCTGGTCTACCTTTGTTCCGACGCCTGCGACTTGGTTACGGGCCACACCATCTTCGTGGACGGCGGGGCCTTGGCTCGGCTGTAGAAGATGTGGCATTTTGGAGGACCTCTCCAGAAAGAACCCTACCTAGGAGAGATTTTCTTGAAAGGGTCTGGGGGAACTTTTTTCGCAAAAGAAGTTCCCCCAGGTGGACAACGCCGAAGCCAAACATAGGAGGTCTAGATATGCCCTATCAGACGATTATTTACGAGAAGCAGGGCGCCCTGGTGGACCTTACCCTGAACCGGCCGGAGCGCCTCAACGCCGCGAACCTGCAGCTGGCCCGGGAGATGCACGAGGCCGTCGGCGAGATTGAGGCCGACCAGGAAGTCCGGGTGGTGGTGCTCCACGGGGCGGGCCGCGCATTCTGCGCCGGCGCCGACATCAGGGCGATGTCAGAAGGGGAATCGTCGGAAGTGTTGGGCCGCAACATGTCCGCGCTCTGCAGCCGCTTGGAGGCGCTGAGTAAGGTCACCATCGCGGCGGTGCACGGGTACGCCACCGGTGGCGGCTGTGAGATGGCCCTTGCTTGTGACCTTCGGCTGGCAGCGTCCGGCGCTCGCTTCGGGTTGCCGGAGGTGAAGCTCGGTCTCCTGCCGGGGGCCGGCGGTACCCAGCGGCTTACCCGCATCGTGGGCGTGGGCCGGGCCAAGATGGCGATGTACACCGGCGATTTCGTCGATGCGGAGACGGCCCTCCAGTGGGGGAT
>CAJWBT010000131.1 GCA_913020235.1 uncultured Chloroflexota bacterium | reverse complement strand
CCACGGGAGCGTCGGCCACGGGCTGCGCCACCGCCGCCGGGGGCTGGTTCGTAAATACCACCATGGCCAATGTCACCAAGCTGAACACGGGGCGGTTCACCTACGATCTGCTTCGGCTGGCCCACGACCTGGCGGGCGGCGGCGTCGCCACGATGCCTTCAGAGCGGGACCTGCAACACCCGGAGGTGGGGAAGTACCTGGAGAAATACCTGGCGGGCGCCGGCGGGGTCCCCGCGAAGTATCGGATGCGGCTGTTCCGCATCCTGGAGGCCATGTCGGCCTGCCCGGTCATGATAGAGGCGGTGCATGGCGCCGGCTCTCCCGTGACCCAGCGAATCCCCCTGCTAAGAGGGGCGGACCTGGAAGGGAAAAAGGCGATGGCGCGACAGCTGGCGGACATCCCAGGGGCTGAGTAGGGCAAGGGAGCTTCGAGGTTAGACCAACCCCGCCATCTAACGCTGTGCTCAAGCCCGCACAGGGCGGTTTCGCAGCCATCGTCACAGGCCAGCTACGAAACGGTGATTGGCGTCCCAAGCAGGGGTCGAAACCGCGTCCCGCTGGTTGGAAGGCAGGGCTGCGCCCTCTACGTCCTCGCGACACCTCCCTCTCCTCTTTTGCACCTGTTTGATTCTGGGAGCAGGGCTCTCGCTTAGCTACCTGTCCTAATACCCGGGTCCACCTCAGGCTTCGCGCCCCGTCAAGATAGACGATGGGTCTGACGCACAGGTAGCAAGGCGCCGGGCCATCCAGCCGCGCCCGGCGGTGCAAAATGCTTCAAGAGTGCTATAGTACCGGCGGGCTGCATGCATCGAAACCACCCTTCAAGGAGAGCCTACCGTGAAAATCACTGATCTGAGCGTGACACTCGTAAACTGGAAGAGCGAGCCATGGAGCGTTGGGACCGGTCCGTTCGGAGGCCAAAGGCTGCTGGGGGTTGTGACGGTACACACCGACGAGGGGGTGGAAGGCCACTCTTTCTTGGGGTCGTCTAGGCAGGGCGCAGATTCGTTCGTGGGTCATCTTATGGAATTCCTCAAGCCCCGATTGCTGGGCCTCAATCCGCTGGATATTGGCGCCATCTGGCCCATGATGTGGAAGCAAAATCGCTCGGTGGCGACCAACAGCATCGGTGCGGTGGACGTGGCCCTGTGGGACATAGCGGGCAAGGTTGCCGGCCTGCCCATTCACCGGCTGTTGGGCACCTGCCGGGACTGGGTGCCGGCCTACGCCAGCTCCGCGTATTTGGCCACGCCCGAGGAGTACGCCGACGAGGCCCTGCACTTCCGTTCTCTCGGCTGGCCCGCTTACAAGATTCATCCCCATGGAGTGCCCAAAGAGGACATTGAGATTTGCCGGAAGGTCCGCGAGGCCGTCGGCGGCGACATGGTCCTGATGCTCGACTCGATGTGGGCCTACTGCTACGAGGATGCGCTTCGTGTCGGCCGCGCTATCGAGGCCCTGGAGTACTTCTGGTATGAAGACCCGCTGGCGGAAGAGGACCTGTTCAACTACGTGAAACTCAACAGCAAATTGGACATTCCAATTCTCTCCACTGAGTACGTTCCCGGGCGGCTCTACGGCATGGCCCAGTGGATTGTGCAGGGGGCCACCGACATTCTCAGGGGCGACGTCGCCGTCTCTGGCGGGATCACGCCCCAGGTGAAGATCGCCCATTTGGCCGAAGCGTTTCGCATGAAGTGCGAGCTGCACCACGGAGGCAACTCGCTGAACAACGTGGCCAACCTCCACGTGACCATGGCTGTGAACAACTGCGATTACTACGAGGTGTTCCCCGCCAGCGGGGCCAACAAGTTTGGCCTGGTGGAAGACATAGAGGTCGATGGCCAGGGGATGGTCTACGCTCCGCAGAAGCCGGGTCTGGGATACGAGATTGACTGGGACCTGATGGAACGGGAAAAGGTTCAGGTGGTCACCTGATCCCACAGCTACGCGGCTGGAGGGCGCACCCGCTGCCGGCACTTCTGCGTCTCCGTGGCTAGATTGACCCTTGCTCTCCAGTCCTGCGCTCCAGTCTAACGTCTCGTAAATGGCTTGATACCCGGTATGACGGTCGCGGGGAGGGGATGTCGCACAACTTCGCCGATGTAAAGCTATTTACTAGACAGTACACTGGTACTCAGTCAACTTGAAACTGACCGTTGTTATTCTGAGCGAAGCGAAGAATCTCGTTGTTACGCTGAGTTTCATCGTCGCTCCGCTCCTCAGAATGACATCCTGCTGAAACCAAGTTGACTGAGTACTAGAGGTGTGGTCAAGCCCACCAGGGCTGAATTCCAGTTGTTGCCTGGTGTTAGCCACGCAACGGCGGTTGGCGTCCCAGGCAGGATTTGGACCCGCCACTCTCATGCGATGGCCTGGCTGGAGGTCCCGAGGCGGCCCGCCGCCACTTGACGGCGGGGCTGGACACAACTACTGTACCCCTGTCGAGGAGGTGCCTGATGGATTTTGCGCTTTCGGAAGCCCACGTGATGCTGGGACGGACCTACCGCCAGTTCGTTGAGCGAGAGGTCATCCCCCTGGAGCAGGAATACAAGGCTCAACTCAGGCTTCCCGATGAGGCCCTGCGTCCCATCGAGGAGAAGGTGAAGGCCGCCGGACTGTGGCAGCCGGCCGTGTCGGTGGAGTACGGTGGCGGAGGCATAGACAAGATCGGTATGGCCGTCATTACGGAGGAGACCTCGCGCAGCGTCCTTGCCCGTAACATCACGGGCCCGAAGGTGAACGAGTTCCTTTACTACGACTCCGACGTCATCCGGGACAAGTACCTGTTTCCCACGATCCGCGGGGAAAAGCTGGCCTGCACCGCATTCAGCGAGCCAGGCGCGGCAGGCGACGTAGCCGGGATTGTAACCACTGCCGAGAAGGTGGAAGGCGGCTACCTCCTCAACGGCAACAAGATCTGGTCCAGCAACTCCCCGGATGCGGATTACGTTGCGGTGCTGGCCCGGATGAAGGGGACCCAACGGCGTGAAGGCCATACCCTATTCGTGGTAGACCGGGATGCCCCGGGGTGCACTTTCGTCCGCCCGATCCCGGCGTTGGGCCACGCGGTCTTCGGCGAATGGCTTTTCCAGGACTGCTTCGTCCCCGACTCTCAGCGGACCACGCCTGAAGGAGGGGCCTGGGGTGTGTCCCAGGCACGTTGGACCACCCACCGTTACCTGTACGGTGCTCAGAGCCTGGGTTTGGCCGGGCGTTGCCAGGACATGGCCATCCGGTACGTCAAGACCCGCTCCACCTTTGGACAGCCCCTGGCAAACCGCCAGGCAATCCAGTTCATGCTGGCCGACTCGGAGATAGGCCTGCAAGCCATGCGGGTCCTGGTGTTTCAGGCTGCCTGGAAGGCAGAGCAGGGAATGGACGCGCGCCATGACGCCGCCATCGTAAAGGTTTTCGCCACGGAGACGGGCACCAAGGTCATCGACCGGGCGCTGCAAATACACGGCGCCGCCGGCTACAGCACCGACTTGCCGATAGAAAACCACTACCGCGATATTAGGGGCTTGCGCATCTCCGACGGGCCCAACGAGATCCACCGGCACGTGATCGCCCGCAACATTCTGCGGGACGTGTAGGCGGGCCGGACCGCCACAGCGGCACATCGCGCCGTTTGACCCGGCCCCCAGGGCTCGGGACATTGGCGGGGACATGAGGGATCAGGATGGAACGAACGATGAAGACCAGCGGGAACCTCGGAGCTTGACCCAGATGCGGTCGCATTTCGAGTGGGTCAACAGGCGCAGGGCTAGAGTGCTGGGAGTCTTGGGATTCCTTGTCCCGACCTCCTTGGCTTTGTTCTTTGGCATTAATTCTCTGAGCAACCAAGACGCGGGACTGGCCTATGAAATCGTGAACGAAGTCGATGTCCTCGATGTCCGAAGCTCCGTGGAGGACCTCAAGATCACATTCCAGCGGCAAGATATTCAGGAGAACAACCTGAATCTTCGGATCTATACAATACGCGTGAAGAACACGGGTGAAATTGACATCCTGCAGTCCCACTTCGACCAGGACGTGCCTTGGGGGGTGCGGGTCGCCAATGGCAAAGTGATTGAAGCGAAAACCGTTGGTGGAAGCTCCGAGTATCTGAGGACAAAGGTGAACCCTCGGGTGGTAAGCGAGGACTTCGTGGAGTTCTCGCAGTCGATAATCGAGAAGAGCGCGTTTTTGAACTTTGACCTGTTGGTCCTCCACACGAAAGGAGAGCCACCCGATATCAAACCAACGGGCAAGGTCGCGGGCATAAAAGAGATACCCATCACCAGGATTCTTACCAAGGACTCCGATTCCGGCTTCTTCTCAGACCTGTTTCCGGGGTCGTTGTCTATTCAGCTGGTTCGGTTTGCCTCTTATGTGGTGGGTGCGGTCCTACTACTCTTGGTGATCGCGTTTCCGTTCATGATACAACGGGGCGTTGCGGGAAGAAGACGCGAGAGAAGAGCGGCCATCTCGGGCACCCTGCAGGGAATGGAACACGAATCCCAGCGCAAGCTGTTGACGGCCGTCTACAGGGCGGAGGGGAATGAGGGACTGAAACGCCTCAGAAGAAACCTGAGCAATTTCGAAGGAACCTCCGTAGTGCCGGACGCGGCTTCGGAGCCCCACCTTACCTCAATTGAAGAAAGGCGATTGGTGAGCTTGGTGCCCTCTCACATGTCCGCCCGCCGGCTCGAACGGATTGGCGCCATCAAACGCTCGGAGCACGGCATCGAGGTGGATGACCGGTTCCTCGGGTACCTCGAAGCATTCCTCAAAGAGTTGGGCGTAACAGTCCCGGCATCGGACCAGGAGTGAGGCGGACCCCATCGGGTGGACAGGGTTGGGGTGACATAAAGCAAGAGTCCCGCTGCCCCGCCACAGAACCCCCGCTCCTTTGGGTGGCCACCCCTTTTGGGTCGTCTTAGTGAATCCGCTGAATCCAGGCGGTTGCCGTCTCCCGTCGGGGCGCTACACCTCTACGCGGTACACGCGAACGGCGTTGTCGTGGAGCATGGCGACGCGCTCCGCATCCGAGTACCCTTTGGACAACCGTTTGAAGGCGTTGTACAAGACGTTGTAGGAGTATGCCACCTTATCGACCGGGAAGTTGCTTTCGAACATACACCGGCCGGGGCCGAACTGCTCGATGCAGTAATTCATGAAAGGGGCCATGGACTCGGCCAGCTCTTCCGAGCCAATGGGATTGGCCCGGGCATGCCAGTCGAAACCGGTGCGGGGCATTCCGATGCCCCCCAGTTTGATGTTGACGTTGGGACAGGCCGCCACGGCGGCGATGCCGCTCCGCCAGGTGGCCAGCACCTCATCGTCCCGGTTGGCGTAAGGGCCGACCCGCAGCAGGCCTCCAATATGGCACAAGATGATGTTCAGGTCGGGCACGGCCTTGGCGAATTCCGCCAGCTCGGGCAGCTGCGGGAAGTACAGCCAGCTGTCCAGGGTCAAACCCATGCCGGCCAGCACCCGGGCGCCGGCCCGGAAATCGTCGCTGGCTAGCTGGCCCTGCATGTTGTGAGCGGGAGTGTTCTCCACCTCCGGGTGAGGGTCCCAGGTAACCGTGTGGCGGATACCACGGAAGCGGTTGGGGCTGGCCGCCCGAAGCGCTTCCAGCACCGGCTGAACCCGTTCGCCCAGGTTCAGGTTGGCGTGACCGACGATGGATGCCGCCGCCCGGCCGGGGCCGTAGCGGCCGTTCGCGCTGGCAGCGGCCAGGCCCTGGACGAACTCGATTTCGCCAACGGGACGCATCTCCTCCGGTCCGTCGCGGCGGTACATCGATCTTGCCTCGACAAACACGGTGGAGCGCACGTTGTGGCCGCTATTGATGTCGGCGGCCAGCTCGTGGAGAAGATACCGCTGGTAGGGGATGCGCTCGGTCCGAAAGTCCCAAAAGTGGTGATGGGGATCGCAGATGGGAATCTCCGGCTCCAGGGTCGGTTCCTGGGTTTGAGCGAGCCAGTCATTGCTTCCGAAAGGCATGATGGAGCCTCCGTTGCAGCATTTCGCGGCCCGATCATATCACACCGCCTGAATGTGGCCGGTGACGTATGGATGCAGTGCGGGTGCTGCCTTTGGTGGAAGAGAGAGGATTTGGCGTCCCAGGCAGGATTCGAACCCGCGACCCGCTGCTTAGAAGGTATAGTGGCTAATGCGATCTCGCTAAAGTCAGCATTCCGTACCAGTCGCTATGTACAGCGGTTGCGAATTAGACCAATTAGCCACACATCCAACACTCGTTTTACCCTGCCCTACACCGCCATTCTGCACTACTTATGGCCCCGGTGGCTTCGTTCTGGAAAAGCCAGCCTTCCCGGCCCGTCCTCAGCCGTATGTCAGCAATTATGTCGGCAATCTTCCTGGCTGGCTCAGATACGGGCGCCCTGCATCTGACACGGCCTCATCGCCCCATCGCTGGCCGCGCCGATACCGTCCATTCATGGGCCACTACTATCGGTTCAAGCAGGATGACCCGAGGTCATCGTCTCTGGGGTCTACGAGGGGCATCAGGGCCTCATTGAAAGGGTTGTGCACCCAGCGTACCGACCTGAGGATGATCGTCACGTGATCGCCTCACCGGAATTGACAGTAGTGCCCCATGCGAGGACCTTATCGAGGGCCCATGCGATCCGGCAAGCAGCAGTTGTCAGACGTTCTGCCGCCTAGCTGGGGCACCGGCTGGGCAGCGGGGCCCCCGAGGGCCGGGAGCAGCCAGAAGATACCCAGGATGGAACTGAGAGTCCCACATTGTACATCCAATCCACCTTCAATCAGGTTCTGTCGTTCCTGATTGAAGGCGACAGG
>CAJWBT010000130.1 GCA_913020235.1 uncultured Chloroflexota bacterium | reverse complement strand
TAAGCTCGACATCCGGACTGGCCAGTAGCGCCGGGAAGTGCGACTGGGATGACCAAGTCGAGCTAACGTTAGCTCCCACAAACCCCAAGCGAATCTTGTTTACCATGACGCCGGCTCCTCAAATGGAATCGTTACACTTTAGCCAACGATACTAGTGCTCAGTCAACCTTAATCTGCAATCGTCATTTTGAGCGAAGCGAAGAATCTCAGCGTAACGATAAGATTCCTCGTCGCCCTGCTCCTCGGAATGACATCCTTTCAAAACCAAGTTGACTGAGTACTAGCTTCGGGGGACGGTCACATTGGCTCTCACTTCAGAAGTGTACTTCAGGTCACCACCATGCACACACTATCGGCTCATAGTGTCGACGACACCGAGTAGATGAGGGCCGTCCCGGTGGGAGCCTGGGAGAGGGTATGTTCGAGGCCGTGGGAGTCGGGGTGGTGAAGACCTGACCGAGTGACCTCCTACTCTTTCAGGAAATCTATGATGTTGTCGCATACCTCCTGGAACCGCTCCATCATCACCAGATGCCCCGCTCCTTTTATGACCACCAGCCGCCCTTTGGGGACCGCCTGTGCGATGCCGCGGCCACCGATACCCTTCGGGCCCGTGTCTACCGGTGAGAAGGTGGAGTACTCTCCGTTGATCACCAGGGTCGGGGCGGTGATACGGGGCAGGTCCGGTCCCAGGTTCGCATTCTCACTGGCCTCAACGGTTGCGATATAGGAATCAGGGGGTATCTCGCCGAAGATAGACTTCATCTGCTCTAGCAGAGGGCCCGCCTCCGGGCTATCCAGAAAGTCTCGCGTCAGCACGGCCTGGGCCGTCAATTCCGCGACCGCCTCCATGCCCACGCTCCCGGCGAGGGCTTTGGCCACCTTCCGGTTGAGGCGCATAGCCGTATCGTATTGAGCCACGACTCCCACAAGAACCATTTTCATCACCCGCTCCGGGAACTGAGCAGCGAAATTTAGGCACGTATGGCCTCCAGTGGATGTGCCGTGCAGGTGGGCCCGGGGAATCGCCAGGGTGTCCAGCAAGTCCCGAAGGTCGTTGGTCCAGTCTTGTAACACGTATCCCCGTGGGGTTGGGGTGCTCTTGCCCGTGCCCACCGGGTCGTAGTCCACCACTCGAAAGTTGCGGGCCAGCACCGGTGAAACCCGGGAGAAGTTCCGCAGCCCCAGAGCGCCACCGGGAACCTGCACCAACGGCTCACCCTGGCCGGTGATCTCGTACCAGATTCGCTTCTGAGGTCCCAGTTCCGCAAACGGCATCACACCCCCATGGAGGACTCATCGGGTTACCCCAGTCCTGTCCGATTAAGGTAGTCTACGTATCTCTCCCGGGCTCGTCAACCGAAACATATATGGAATGAATGCCCCGTACCGAGCAAGCGATCGCTCTGGGAGCCCACCGAATCTGCTCCACACCCCTGACCTAATGGAGCCCAAGTCGTCCCAACCGTGCTGGTTGCCAACCTGGCGGGGTGCCCCACATGGCGGCTACGGAGCCTTCTCCAACACCAGAACTCGCGCCCCAGCCTCTGGCGGTCAGACGCTGCCGTTAGCCCGGCGTTGTTCGCCGCGATCACCAAGACGTTGCGGTTGTGGCTCCCGGGCTTCGCTGTCCTGTCTCTTCTCTACACCGGCGTCGATTCCGCCAATTGCGTGGTTCTGCCGGCCATCCGCTACGGCCGCAGGGCGGCGGTCAACTCGTGCATATCCTCAAGACTCTCGAGAGCGCGAACCCGTGCGGTGACATCATTCGCCCGCTCCTTCCCCAGTGCCGGGTGGGACAAGGAGGCAAACTTCGCCTCTATCTCGTCCCGGGTTAGGGGATTCTCTGGCTCCCCCTTGGCCAGGGGGACGTCCTTGGTGAGCGTTCGGCCGTTCCTGGTAGTGATGGTCACCCGGCAACCCATCCCCTTCATCTCCTGGGAGGGGTGGCAGGTGGTGACCTCCATGAGGGTTTTCACCGCGGGGTCCTGAAGCTTGTCATAGCTCTGCCAGGAGTACTCCCCATCCACCGCCGCCACCGCGGTAGCGAAATACACGCTGAACTGCCCGGCTACCTCACTGGTGGGGTTTCGCTTCAGCTCCTCCGGCTGCCCCACTATATCGCAGCCCAGGGGAGTGCAGTACACATCCATGGCGGCGATGTCCTGGTGAGCAAATCGGTGTTCCCGGCTCAGTTCCAGCACGGCATCAATGGGCCCATGGTTATACCGGCAGCACGGATAGGGCTTGATGGCTGTGTACATCACCTCGAAATCGGTGCCTAGCCCGGTGATAGCGGCGGGGTCCCACCCATCGGCGGAGTAGTTGAAGAAATAGCCGAACCGCCCCTCGAGGGGATGGGAGGCGCCCTTGAAGCCATGCCGGGCCATGGCCAGTGCGTAGATGGCGTTGTGGGCGGCCAGGCCCACGTGGAGCCGTTTGTTCCAGGCCCCGTTCTCCAAGAACTGCTGGGAGCCGGCGGCTTGGCTGCCGTTCAGTCCCACAGCGTTGAGGACCTGCTCCCGGCTCAAGCCCAATAGCCGGGCGCCAGCCATGGTGGCGGCAAAGATGCCCGTGGTTGCCGTGGGGTGAAACCCTCGCGTGTGGACACCCTCACCAATGGCTCGGTTGACCTTGTTGGCCACATCGTAGGCCGCCACCGCCGCCGTGAGGAACTCCCTCCCGGTTAACCCGTACTCCTCGGCCAGGGCCATCAAGGTGGCGAAGATGGGCGCCCCGGGATGCATAATGGCTGCTCTATGGGTATCGTCGAAGTCCATGCTATGGGCAAAGGCGGCATTCAGCAGCGCAGCAAAGTGAGTAGGGTACAGCTGTGCCTCGCCGACAACAGTGCAA
The DNA here is from genome assembly GCA_913020235.1 of uncultured Chloroflexota bacterium. The sequence continues at coordinate 3,981 of CAJWBT010000130.1, read as the reverse complement.
GAGCCCCGCTGCCCGTTCAGTAGATCTCTCACGCCATCCACAATGGGGCCGCTGGAGTCGGCAAAGACCCGCCCTCCCAGGGCAACTCCTAGGAAATCCAGGAAGAACTGCTTTGTCCGGTCCAACACCTCCAGTGGGAGGTTTTCGTAGGTGAGGCCCAGAGTATAATCCACCAGTTGCTCGGTCAAGCCATCTTTCTCAACGGTCACTACATACCTCCTCGTCAGGTTCTGCTCGGGTTTCCTTTCGGTCCCGTCGGTCCCGGTTATTCTTACCCTGGGTGCGTCCCAAGACCGCCGGCGTACTGGAGCAAGACGCGGATGAAGCGAGGTCCGGCACGAACCTACCGAAGGTTGCCGCCTGACCGCGTTTACACACCTGTCGACGCAACCTCGTTCTCCAGGACACTAGACCCAATGCTTATCCCCGATTGGGAAGTCGCAAATGGTGGCGGTGCAACTGTAACAGTCTGGAACCCGCACCTGGGGCAGGCTGGCCCCCTTACACGTTTCCACGTGCTCAATGGCTTGCCACACCTGCTCCTTCTCCCCATTTATCACAAGCACCACAGATCCCTCGGCTCCTCCTAAGCCACCGCTGGCTATCGGAGTGGCTTGGGCACCGCTCAGGATCTCGACGGCGGTCAGCTCAGTCACGGCGGTCCCAGGGACCGGGAGAAGTCCACAGCTAAGACCCATCGAGTATTCGTACTCCTGCTTTCGGGCTTCCCGGGCTACCTGCTTCACTGGAAGGGGGATGAGCTTCTCCAGGCCCACGGGGAAGATTACGCCAAATCCCTTCCGGCGAGCGGCTCCCATGACCAGGCCGACGGTCCCTCCCTCGAACTTGTTCCCGATGAGCACCCCTACGTTGCCCTCCGTATCCAGAGCATTCACCCCTTTGATGTAGACGTCCTTGGGGCCCAACCGCTCCATGAGAGAGTTCAGGTCTTCCCCAACGGATAGCTTTCCTCCCTCAATGACCCAGGAGTGGGGGAAATCACCCACGGTGCGGACCGCCCCTTCACGAGGCCGATGGTTGGTAGAAGTCATGGTGCCCATCTCCACGCAAGCGCCTTTTTCCACAACGATGCCACATACCCACGGGGCAGTGTGCGGCCGCTGGCCGGTGAGTTCCTCCACGACGAAATAGGTGCTGCTGCTGGGGTGAACAACCACGGTTCCCTCGGCTGCCGCTCGAACAACCCCCTCCGTGCGGGCAGTGGCCTTGGCGATCAGAAGCTTGGACTCTGTCGGAGTTAAGCTGACTTGCGCTCTCATGCGATTCTCCTCTCCGGGTTTGTACGCTGCTTCGGAGATTGTACCAAATGCGTGGAGGGCGTCAGCATGAGTTGGCCATTCGGGACCAAAGACCAAGGGCGATGGTGCGCCTTGCTTGGGAGGTGTCTCAGCGCAAGGGACTGCAGAGCGTGCAAGGGATTCCTTCCGGCACCCCGGGTCATCCTGCTTCGGTGGCTACGGCGCATGTCGTTCCCTTTTGAGAGCGGTATCGCTGCCCTGAGTTTTCTGTGCCGAAGTCCAATTATCGCCGACACCTGCGGCACGAAAGACGTAACAAATACTTAACAAGTTTGAAAACAGCTTGTAACACTACCCTGGGATATTAGGAAAGTAGGAAGCTGGAATGGGAAACTCCGGGTATGTTCATTCTCGTTAGGAGCGTGCCGCATGGATACTGGAGACACAGCTTGGATGCTTATGGCGTCGGCCCTCGTGCTGCTGATGACGCCCGGGCTGGCCTTCTTTTACGGGGGACTGGTGAGAAGCAAGAACATCGTCAACACGATGATGTTCTCATTCATGTCCATGGCCGTCGCGAGCGTGGTGTGGGTGCTGTGGGGGTATAGTCTCGCCTTTGGCGAGGGAGGCCGTTTCATCGGAGACCTCTCCCACGTCGGGCTCAAAGACATCGGGGTGGACGCGATGAGCGGCAGCATCCCAACTCTGCTGTTCGTCATCTTCCAGATGATGTTCGCGATCATCACCCCCGCGCTCATCACGGGCGCCATAGTGGAACGTTTCAAGTTCACCACCTATCTTCTGTTCCTGGTACTCTGGCTGACCCTGGTCTATGCGCCCATCGCCCATTGGGTCTGGGCCGGGAACGGTTGGCTGTTCGACCTTGGCGCCTTGGACTTCGCCGGCGGCACGGTAGTGCACATCAACGCCGGGGTGGCCGCGGTTGCTGCCGCCTACTTGGTGGGCAAACGCCGCAATCCCGGCGCTGAGCCGAGCAACGTCCCTTACGTGATGCTAGGCGCCGCTCTCCTCTGGTTCGGCTGGTTCGGGTTCAACGCGGGGTCCGGTTTGGCCGCGAACGGGCTTGCCGTGAGCGCTTTCCTCGTAACGAACACCGCGGCCGCGGCCGCCATTCTCACCTGGGGTGTGCTGTCCCAAATGCAGCACCGGCGGATGAGCGCTGTCGGGGTCGCTACGGCTGCGGTGGCCGGTCTCGTCGCCATAACGCCGGCTGCTGGGTACGTTGGGGTCATGGGTGGGCTTGCCATCGGTTTCGGTGCTGGGGTATTATGCTACGGCGCCGTGTTGCTACGCCCCAAGACAGGCCTGGACGACTCCCTGGACGTGTTCGCCGTCCATGGGATCGGTGGCATCTGGGGTGCCCTGGCGACCGGTATCTTCGCCGTCGCCGCCATTGGCGGCACCTCCGGGCTCATCGAAGGCAATGGGAGCCAGATGGGCACGCAGGCAATCGGCGTCCTCGCGACGCTGCTCTGGTCGGGAATCGTGACGTTGATTATACTGAAGGTGCTCGATTGGATTCCCGGCCTGGGCCTGCGTGCCTCCGAGGTGGCCGAGGACCAGGGCATGGATGTCGCGGCGCACGGCGAGCGGGCGGTCGTGCACGACGGGGCTGACTGACGGCGAGCATTCATTCTCTGACGCCAGCCCGCCCAGAACCGGCAGAATTTTGAAGAAGGGTACTGATTATGATAAGTATCGAGGCGATTTTCAGGCCTGAGCGTATCAATATGGTAATGACCGCTCTTCAAGAGGCCGGGTGTCAGGGGTTCTACTACTACAACGTCACCGGTCAGGGTCGTCAGGGCGGAGTCGAGGTGTTCGTCGGCCGTGGCGGCCAGATGGTGACCCGGAATTCATCACCCAAGACCGTGATCCGGACGGTTGTCAGTGACGATATGAAGGAAAAGGTCATCGCGGCCATTAACGAGGCGGCACGCAGTCCCGGCGAAGGTGCCATCGGCGACGGGAAGATATTCATCTCTAAGATAGACGATGCGATCAGGGTGCGAACTGACGAGCGTGGGGAGTCCGCTATGTAGCGGTTTTCATGCCTCCGTGTGTCTCCTGGAATCCTCGTAGGGTGTCAGCGATGTTGGCAACCAGCAAAAGCGGGACACCCTCGGGGCAAATGAAGGCAAGGGCCCGGAGGTCACGGCAATTCTCCAAGCGAGGGTTTAGCGGAATCGAGAGGAACCGACGGGGGCAAGTCCGCGGCCCAACCGAGTGGCCAACAGCCGCGCCAAGCCCTGTTCACGGCGTAGATCGACTCTGGCTGGCCCCTGGTCTTGCCCTGCCATGAGTTCACTCTGTGGCGGGGCAGCGGGACTTTCGCTTGATATCGGCCCAACCCGGTGCGCCAGACTGGGTCCCCTCACACTCCATAAATGTGAATCTCGGCGCAGCGACCGAATATAGGATGGTGGAGATATGACTCATATTGCTGAGTACATCTGGGTTGATGGACAACAACCCACCGCAAAACTGCGTTCCAAGGGCAAGGTGATTTCCGACGGCGAGGAGCCGCCCATCTGGGCCTTCGATGGCTCGAGCACCAACCAGGCGTCCGGCGAGAATTCCGACTGTGTCTTGAACCCGGTTTTCGCCTGCCCCGACCCCATACGCGGGGGAGACAACAAACTGGTGATGTGTGAGGTCCTCCTCACCGACATGAGCCCCCATCCCTCCAACACGAGGGCGG
>CAJWBT010000129.1 GCA_913020235.1 uncultured Chloroflexota bacterium | reverse complement strand
TCATAGTGGTCAACTCGGTCAGTAGCTGGGCTCCGAAATGGTCCAGAGCGGCTTGGAACGTCCCTTCACTGACCCGGTTGGTGGTGAACAGCTCCGTTGCGTAGTCCACGACGATCTGTTCGTCATGTGGCAGCTTGGGCAGGGGCCTTCTGTCCCGGAGTGCGTCCACAAACTCGTTGCTGATTCCCTGTTCTCGAGCCCTGGCGGCGTGGGCGAACCAGATGTACTGGCAGTCCTTGGCCCTCGCGGTCATGATCATCGCCATCTCCTGAATCTTCTGCGGCAGTTCCGACTCCTGCCTGAAGTAGAAGACCAGGTGATTGGCGCGTTTCCGCATCTCGGGGCTGTTGATCATCACCGATCCCGGTCCGTTTTCTATCGCTTCTCTTCTTATGGCCATCTCGTGGTCGAAGGCTTCACGGTACTTCTCGGGTACTTGGTCTCGGGTTACGGTGGGTGTGCGCGCCATCAGGACCCTCCCTCGTGTGTGCCCGAAGTTTGGAAATCCCTGTATCGGTGCCGTGGCGACCCGGCTTGGATTCGAACCGACGATCGTTGGAGTGACAGACCAGTGAGCCGGTAAGTCCAATCCCAAGTCCTTCTGGTGCCCCAATTCTAGTGGCCTCGTGTCTAGTCCGCAAGCACCGCCCTTCTTGAATCGCGCCATGGCCAAGGTGGTGCGGCTACCAGCTGTTAAGGAAAGGCACTATAGGCTTCCGGGGACTAGGCTACCTTCCGCACCGAACCCTGGACCAAGTCCCAAGAGCTTGCGCCCGGCAAACGATCACCGACAGCGTCCCGTGAATCCCGACCTTTAACCTTCCACGGACCCGTCTGCATCTTAGCTTGCGGAATCCGTTCGATGAAGAACGATCACACTACAGGCGGTTGTTGTCTGCGGGTAATTGTTGGTAGCTTTCCATTCAGCCGTGCTAGCCTCCTTTGTAACCGCGCTCTGATGCTCCGTTATCAGCCGTCGATCTCTTCGCAGCGCAAAGGTCCGCCCGCGCCCGCATCGGCAGCGCCCTGCCTCCCCTCATCGGTGTCCCTCTTCCCTTCCAAATATAGGGGGTTTTTGGTATACTCCGCCTTGGTTTTTGGCCTCCGTTTCAAGTGGACGGGGGACGTGGCTGACGCAAGAGGGGACGTAATGCCGGCCTACGCCGTTATTGGTGGCCAGTGGGGTGATGAAGGCAAGGGAAAGATTATCGATTACCTTGCCGGCGAAATGGACTGTGTGGTCCGCTACGCCGGGGGCAACAACGCCGGCCACACGGTAGTTAACGATAAGGGGACCTTTCAGCTTCACCTGGTCCCATCGGGCATCTGCTGGCCCCAGGTGTACGGCATCATCGGCAACGGGGTGGTGGTCGACCCGGACGTGCTCATGGGTGAGCTATCCCAACTGGCCTCGCGGGGGATCGACACCAGCAAGCTGTTCGTCAGTGAGCGCGCCCACCTGATAATGCCCTACCATATCCTCCTAGACAACCTGGAGGAAACGGCCCGGGGGGCCGGCGCCATCGGCACAACGGGCCGGGGGGTTGGACCCGCCTACGTGGACAAGGTCGCCCGTGCCGGCATCCGGGTGTGCGACCTGCTTGACTGGGACACCCTGGTCCCGCGTCTGGAAGCAGCGGTGGCGGCGAAGAACGCCGTAATCACCAAGATCCACGGTGGAGACGCCGTGTCTCTGGAAGACATCCTGGAAAGATGCCGAAAGTGGGTAGACCAGCTACGTCCTTTCGCCAGGCCCACCGAGCAGATTGTCCAGGACCTGCTGGCTGACGACAAGCGCGTTCTGCTGGAGGGGGCCCAGGGGACCCTCCTGGACCTGGACCACGGCTCGTATCCCTTCGTGACCTCCTCATCTCCCTCCATCGGAGGAGCCTGCACCGGGCTGGGGCTCAACCCCCAGGCGATAGTCGGCGTGTTGGGCGTGTTCAAAGCCTACTGCACGCGGGTGGGCAGCGGCCCTATGCCCTCGGAGATGCAGGGTGAGGTGGCGGACGGCCTGCGGGAGAAGGCCCAGGAGTATGGGACGACCACCGGGCGGCCTCGCCGGGTGGGCTGGTTCGACGCGATCGCGGCCAAGTACAGCCGGCTGGTCAACGGCTTCACCGGCCTGGTCCTGACCCGGTTGGACATCCTCGACGGGTTCCCGTCGGTCAAGATTTGCATCGGCTACCGGGTAGATGGACAAGCGCTGGACCGGTTCCCGGCCAATACCAACCTCCTGGCCCGGTGCGAGCCCGTCTATGAGGAGCTGCCCGGATGGGACAGGCCCACCGCCAGCGCCACCAGCCCCTCGCAGCTACCCGAGAACGCCGTTGCCTACGTGAAACGTATCGAGGAACTGGTGGGATGCCGGGTCCAGATCATCTCCACCGGCCCCAGCCGGCCGGAGACGATTCTCCTCGACCCGATCTTGACCTAGTACTCAGTCAACCTAAATCTGCAATTGTCATTTTGAGCGAAGCGAAGAATCTCAGCGTAACGATAAGATTCCTCGTCGCTCTGCTCCTCGGAATGACATCCTTTCAAAACCAAGTTGACTGAGTACCAGTTCAGCATCTCGTAAATGGCTTGACACTCGGTTCGTCATCCCTGCCCTTCCGCGGAAGGGGGATCCAACAGACGCTTCTCTGGATTCCGGCTTGCGCCGGAAAGACGATCGAGGGGTGAGGATGCCGCACAATTGCGCCGACGACGAGCTATTTACAAGACAGTACCCAGCCAGCAGCCGAATCAGGCCGGCACGGGCAGGTCCATCTCGTATCGCCGCAGCACCTTGTCTAGCTTGGCGGCCGAATTGGCGTCCAGCGGCACCAGCGGCAGCCTGGGCTCGCCCACGTTGAACCCGATCTGATTCAAGGAGTACTTGAGGGGGATGGGGTTAGATACCATGAACAGCGCCTTGAACAGGGGGAGGAGCCTGCGGTGCTCCGCCGCGGCTCCCTCCACGTCTCCATCCATCAGCAGGCCCATCATGTGCCTGATCTGGCTACCCACCAGGTGAGAGACGACGCTGACTATGCCGTACCCTCCCATGGCCATGATTGGGAATGTCTCGTTGTCGTTGCCGCTCCACACCAGAAATCCGGGCTTGGCCCCATCGATGATGCGGGCTATCTGATCCAGGTCGCTCCCCGCCTCTTTGACGCCCACGATGTTCTCTATCTCGCTCAGACGGATCGTGGTTTCGTCGGTCATGTTCAGGCTGGTGCGGCTGGTCACATTGTAAACCATGCACGGCAGGTGAACGTTCGCGGCGATCGCCTTGAAGTGCTGGTACAACCCCTCTTGCGGCGGCTTGTTGTAGTAGGGCACCACCAGCAGTAGGCCGTCCACACCCGTCCGTTCCGCCTCTTTGCTCAGCTCGATGCTTTCGGCGGTGTTGTAGGAGCCGGTGCCGGCCAGGACAGCGCCCCTGTCGCCGACGGCGCCCTTGACCTCGGAGAAGAGCCGGAGCTTCTCTTCGGTGCTGAGGGTGGGCGACTCTCCCGTGGTACCGGACAGGATCACGCCGTCGCTGCCGGAGTCCAGCAGGGCCTTCGCCAGCCGCTTGGCTTGCTCGTAATCTACCTGCCCCTCTTCATCGAACGGGGTTACCATCGCGGTAATGAGCCTGCCTATCTCTTTCATATCGGCCCTCCTCAGGGGTAAGGTGTAACACCGCCGCGTATCTTCGGCGGCCCCCCCCTTCCTCACCCTGGATGATCATGGGACCGGGCAGCGGCAATCGCAGGGATTCGCCTGCTCACGGCATCGGCCTTCGGTTCCCTTGTTCAAACCGTCCCAAAGCTAGCTCCTGACGCCGCTCTGGCTCCGGGGTTCGAGGCAACCGCGGAACACCAGCTCCTCGGCGATCTGGATGGAATTGAGCGCCGCCCCTTTACGGAGGTTGTCCGACACGACCCACATGGCAAGGCCGTTGGGGTGGGAAGAGTCCCGCCGGATCCGGCCCACGAAGACATCGTCGGTGCCCGCCACATCCCAGGGCATCGGGTAGCCGCTCCGGGCGGGGTCGTCGAGCACCGTCACCCCCGGCATCGCGGCGAGGAGTTCCCGCGCTTCCTCCGGGGACATGGGACTCTCAAACTCCATGTGGACCGCGGCGCTGTGCGACACGTATACCGGCACCCGCACGCAGGTGGCGGAGATCCGGATGTCCGGAGCGTGCATGATCTTGCGGGTCTCCAGCAGCATCTTCCGTTCCTCATACGTATAGCCGTCGTCGAGGAAACGGTCGATGTGTGGGATCACGTTGAAGGCGATCTGCTTCTCGATGGCCTGGGGCCGGGCCTTGATGCCCTCCAGCACGTCCCGGCTCTGCTCCCGCAGCTCCGCCATAGGCGCGCTACCTGCTCCCGATACCGATTGGTAGGTGTCGGCGACGATCCTTACTATAGGGTTCACCCGGTGGAGGGGATGGGCCACCATTGCCAGGGGAGTTGTGGAGCAGTTCGGTATGGAGATGATTCCCTGGTGCCACTCTACGTCGGCGCCGTTGACCTCCGGCACCACCAGGGGCACGTCCTCCTGCATACGGAAGGTTGAGCTGTCGTCGATGACCACGGCCCCGGCGGCCACCGCCACGGGACCCAGGCGCCGGCTGATTTCGCCGCTCACCGAGATGAAGGCGATATCTACGCCGGCAAAGGAGTCCTCGGTCGTCTCCTCAACCACCAACTCTTGCCCACCCACCGTCAACAGTTTGCCCGCCGAACGGCTGGAGGCCAGGGCCTTGATTTTGGGCATCTGCGGATGGCGCTGCTCCACGACGCGGAGGAACTCGGTGCCCACCGCGCCGGTTGCGCCCACCACCGCTATTGTCAGGTTTCTCACGGCGAAAATCCTACAGGCCCAAAATGTTTTCCAAGCCTACCACAAGCCCAGGCCGCTTCACAACCTCCCGGATGCAGCGCAGCACGCCGGGCATGTAGCAGTCGCGGCCCAGGGCATCGTGGCGCAGGGAAACGGTCTGTCCGGCGGCGCCCAGGATGACCTCGTGGTGGGCGCTGCGCCCCGGCATGCGGATGCTGTGGACGGTGACGCCGTTGTACTCGCCACCCCGGGTGTTGGGCAGATTCTCCTTTTCCGGATAGTTGCGAGTGAACTGCTTCTGGTCGCCGATGCTCTTGGCCAGGGCCATAGCGAAACCCGACGGAGCGTCGATTTTTGCCTCGTGGTGGGCTTCCACGATGTCCACGTAGTCGAAGTAAGGGGCAGCCTGTTCCGCCAATCGCTTCAGGATCACCGCTCCCAGGGCGAAGTTGGGCGCCACGATAATGCCGATGTTCTTGTCGCCGGCCAAGGTGTCCAGCTGCTTCAAGTGGTCTTCGGTCAGGCCGCTGGCCCCCAGTACCAGGTTAGTGGAATGGGCGGCGCCCACCGCTACGGCCTCCATGCAGGCGGCGGCGGTGGTGAAGTCCACCAGCACGTCGGGGTGCGTCTCTTCCAGCATCCGCTCCAGGTCGGTGGAAAGGGGCACCTCGATGCCGCCGGGCTGGGTCAGCCTGGGGCCTCTCTCCCGGTGGCAGACGGCGCCCACCAGGGCCAGGTCCCCCTGCTGGCTAACTGCCGCGACGGTTTCCATGCCCATTTTGCCGGTGGCGCCATTGACTACGACTCTGATGGGTGCCATTGCCCCCCCTTACGGTAACTATGGCCTAGAAACGGAATAGATATTATTACGGATTTTCCGGCAGGAAAGCAAGGCCGGCCTGGACAGCGTGAGGAGACTGGTTCCTGCTGTCGTCGGCGTGGCGGGCCGGCTGGAAAGGCAACAATACCCCTGGCGCTTCAGGCACCGGGACCCGAGACAAAGCGGGTGGGCCAAGAAGGAATATGAGACCCGGGCGGCGGGGCGCTGCAACGGAAGGGGTCCACATGGGGCTTATCCGGCAGCTTCAGAGTGGCTGCGGCCCGCCCCAGGCACGGGTTCGACCCGTTCTTGATGAGGTTGTCGAACAGCCTCTCTGAGTCAGCGCACAGCCACCCGAATCAAGCCGTCTTCGCCGGCTAACGGTCTCCGGGCCGGTTACCTCCGAAGAAACGCCGGTCCGAGCCTCCGGGCCTGGGTCCTCCGAAGCGAGGCCCACCCCCGGGACCACCTGGGCGCCGTCCACCCCCGGGGCCGCCGCGGCCGCCGGAGAACCCGCCGGGGCGCCCCCGGCCTCGGTCGCGGTCAAAGGAAGGGGGCCGGGAATCGGGACGGGGCTGCGATTCCCCTCCGCCTTCACCGCCAAACAGGGCCCGGCGCGATAGGTTCAGCCGCCCCTGGAAATCGATCTCCTGCAGCATGACGGTCATTTCCTGACCCACTTTGACCTCTTCTTCCAGGTCGCCCATTTCCCCGGAGCGGACCAGCCCTTCCCGGCCGGGAACGAGTTCCACGAAGGCGCCGAAGCTGGTGATCCGGGTCACGTGGCCGGTAAATATGTCCCCAACCGCCAGCTCCCGGGTGAGGCTGTCCACCTTGGCGCGGGCCCTCTCCATCATGGCGGCGTCGACTCCGCCGATGGTGACGCTGCCGTCATCTTGAACGTCGATAGAGGTCCCCGTTTCCTCGATGATAGCGCGGATGATCCGGCCACCGGGGCCGATGAGGGCGCCGATTTTCTCCACCGGAATCTTGAGCCGCATCATCTTGGGGGCATAGGGGCTCATCTGGCTGCGGGGCTCCGAGATGACCTCGTTCATAAGCCCCAGGATGTGCAGCCGGCCGACCCGGGCTTGCTCCAGTGCCTGGCGCAGGATGTCTTCGTTCAGTCCTTTGAGTTTGATATCCATCTGCAGGGCGTTGATGCCATCGGCGGTCCCCGCGACTTTGAAGTCCATGTCCCCGAGGAAGTCCTCAACCCCCTGAATGTCGCTCAAGACGGCAAACTTGCCGTCCTCTCCGGTGATCA
>CAJWBT010000128.1 GCA_913020235.1 uncultured Chloroflexota bacterium | reverse complement strand
GGCCGCCCAAAAGCGGTTGCGGGGGTTGGCGAAGTAGTGGCCCGCCTTGACCGAGTACTCGGAGGGGTTCAACCCCACGAGCACGATGTCCAGGCCTTCTTCCAGGTAGTCCGGCAGGGTGCCGCCGAAGTTAGCCACCCTTACAGCCCGAGGAGGCGGGCGGCGTTCCCTCCCAGGATGGCCTCCAGGGCCGACGAATCCAGGCCGGACTCCTCGACCTGCCGCATGAGCCGCCCGTGCTCAATAAGGGGGTAGTCCGTGGCGAACAAGACCTTATCCGCGCCCACCAGACCGGCCACGGTGGCGACGACCTGGGGCCGGTACAGGAAGGGCGACGCGGCCATGTCGAAGTAGACGTTCTCGATAACCTTCGGCACCTCCGGCATCATGGCGTAGAATGGAAGCCCGCCACCCCAATGGGCACAGACGACCGGGTTTTCCGGGAAATTCTCGATGAAACGGTAGAGCTTCCCGGGCGTGGTCCGGCCCTTGCCGGGGTACTGGTGGCCCACCGGCTCCGAAGAGTGCACCAGCACCGGGAGACCCAGCCGCAGCGCCGTATCCATGACCGGGGCCAGGCCGGGCTTATCGGTGATGTCAAATCCCTGGGTGTCCGGGTGCAACTCGCCGACTCCCCGCAGTCCGGCTGCGGCGCAGCGCTCCATTTCAGCCGCGGCCCCGTCTCCCCGTGCCGGGTTGACCGAGCAAAAGCCGGTCAACCGGTCCGGGTGCCTGGATACGGATTCGGCGATGTAGTCGTTGACTTCCTCGGCCAGCGCCCGATCGCACCAGCCGATTCCCATGACCACGGCTCGGGAAACCTGGGCCCGGTCCATGGCGTCGATCAACGACTCGGCGGTGGCCATCGGGGCGCCGGCCCTGGAGAAGAGGGCGGCAAAGGTGGCATCGCGCGCCAACAGTTCGGCGCGCCGGTGCTCAAAGCCTGGTGGAAGGATGTGACAATGGCTGTCGATCACCATGGGATATTCCATGCAATTATAATAGATGTGTCATTCGCCGTCCGCCAGTGCGTGTTCTGGACACCTGGCAAGGGCGGGCTTATAATCCGCCCGCCCAAGAACAAATAGAATGGCGGAACGCTAGACATCGATCGGGGGTATGGTACTTGGGAGCAACCACCACGGGCAGCAACGGGAGAGAGGGACAAACAGCCCCCCTGACCGCGAGGGGCCGGGGCGACATCCGGGGACCGGAGGCAGTGGCACGGTTCCAACGGCGCAACCGGGCATAGCCCCGTGAGCCCTGGTGTGGCCAAGCAACCTGGTGGTCAAGCCGGTCTCTTGCTGGGCGAGACCGCGCCCGATTTCACCTTGCCGACGGCCGACGGCCAATTCCTCTCCCTTCAGGACTCTCGGGGCGGCAAGGTGGTCCTGGTGTTCCTTCGCCACTACGCTTGACTGCCTTGACGGGAGCACCTGTCGCAGTTGCGACGGCATCATCCGGAGATTCAAGCGCGAAACGGCGTTGTGTTGGCGGTTTCCTTCGAGCCCCGGGACCGGCTGTTCCAGATGTCCCGTCAGATGCAGTTGCCCTTTCCCTTGTTGTCCGATCCGGAGCGGGATGTATACCGGGCCTACCGGCTGGGAAAGGGGAGCCTGGGACAGGTGTTCAGTCCGGGGACCATCTGGACCTACATCAAGCTCGCGGCCCGGGGGCGCCGGTACCATTTCCAGAGGAGCGACCTGCGGCAAGGGGGCGGCGACTTCGTCATCGACGGGCGAGGCGTCGTGCGGTTTGAACACCGGGGCCCCGCACCTCACGATCGGCCCACGGTGGACCAGCTGCTGGATGTTCTGGGTGCGATCTGAGGTAGGGGTCGCCGTAGTGACACCGCGTGGCTAGCCTGGTGTCTCGCAGATGGCTTGATACCCGGTCGGTCATCCCGGCCCTTCCGCGGAAGGGGAATCGAGCTAGCACTTGTCTGGATTCCGGCCTTCGCCGGAAAGACGAGAGGAGGGAGGGATGTCGCACAATTTCGCCGATGTGAAGCTATTTGCAACGCAGTGCACTAGCACTCAGTCAGCTTGGTTCTGACAGGATGTCATTGTGGGGAGCGGAGCGGCGAAGAATCTCAGCGTAACAACGAGATTCCTTGCTTCGCTTAGAATGACATCTATCAATTTCAGGTTGACTTAGTACTAGCACGGCGATATAGGGTGAGTTGCGGTTGCGGTCCTTTGGACGCCAGTCTCCGGACCTGGCGGTGGCGGTTGTGGCTAGAATTCGCTAGACTGAGACGGGGATTATCCGGATATGACACGCCTAAGATTCGTGCACGCCGCAGACTTGCACCTCGACAGTCCGTTCAGCGGCCTGCGCAGCCTCGACTCGGCGATCGCCGGCACATTGTATGACGCCACCTTCGCTGCCTACGAGAACATCGTCGACCTGTGTATCCGGGAGCGGGTTGACGCGCTTCTTGTTGCCGGGGACGTATTCGACAGCGCCGACCGAAGCCTCAGGGCCCAGCTCAAGTTCGTCGATGGTTTGAACCGGCTCAAAGAAGAGGGCATACGCTCGTTCATTTGCCACGGTAACCACGACCCACTCGACGGATGGGAAGCCCGGCTTGATTTCCCAGAGGGATGTCACCGGTTTGGCGCCGACGTGGAGCGGTTCCCGATTTTCGAGGATGAGCCTGATCGCGCCGTCGTCTACGGGATCAGCTACCCGCAGCGGGAGATTCGGGAGAATCTGGTGCCACGATTCGGCGCCGTCGAACGCGGGCCGTTCAACATAGGGCTGCTCCACGCCAACGTTGACAGCGACCCGGCTCACGATGCCTATGCCCCCTGTAGCTTGGGCGACCTGGAACGGACCGCCATCGACTACTGGGCTCTGGGTCACGTCCACACCCGCCGGGTCCTCCGCGAGATCAACCCCTCTGTCGTGTACCCCGGGAACCCCCAGGGCCGGCACCCCAACGAGCGAGGCCCGCGTGGCGTGTACCTCGTCGAAGTAAACGATTCCAGGCAGGTACATCTCGATTTTCGAGCCGTGGACCTGGTCCGCTGGGCGTTGCTGGAGCTTGACATAAGTGAGCTTGAAGCCGAGCAGTCGTTGGTTGATGCCATCGAAAGCGAGATGGCCAGGTGCCGGGAAGAAGCTGACAGACGAAGCGTGATTTTCAGGCTGGTGCTGGGTGGCCGGGGGCAGCTACATGACTCGCTGATCCGCCCGGGGTTTACCGACGAACTTCTCGCGAGGATCAATGAGACCGGGACTCAGGAACGCCCCTTCCTCTGGTGCGAGCGGATACAGGCGTCCACCGCCTCGCCCTTCGATCGTAGCCAGCAGCTTGAGCGGACCGACTTCGTTGGGGACCTGCTCCGGCTCTGTGGCGAATCGCTGGAGAATCCCGAGGTTCTCGCCGAGATGCGCGAAACATTGCAGGAGCTGTACGGACGCGGTAATTCCGGCCGTTACCTGCGCGATAGCCTACCCTCCGACGATGACCTGCGAGACTTGATGGCCGGCGCCGAGGCGATCTGCCTCGCCCAGTTGCTGGACGAGGACGGGCCATGAAGATCGAGGAGCTGCATATAGAGGGATTCGGTCCTTTGTCGGATAAAAAGATCGGCCCATTCACCCGGCCGATTACCGTGATCCAAGGACCAAACGAGGCCGGTAAAAGCACGCTTCTTGCGTTCATCCGGATGGTCCTATTCGGTTTCCCCCGGTTGAGTGGATCTCACTACCCTCCGCTTGCCGGGGGGCGGCACGGCGGCCTCCTGACGCTGGTGGATGACGCCGGGCACCGCTACATCGTAGAACGGTTCCGCGGCTCCCATGGAGGACCGTACAGTCTTGCGACCGGCGACGGCGCCCCGGTGGACCCGGCCGGCCTTAACAAGCTCTTGGGCGGCGCTTCACGGGATGTGTTCAGGAACGTGTTTGCCTTCAGCCTCGACGAACTCCAAACTGGGGATACCCTGAAGGACGCCGGAGTGGACAGCCAGATCTACAGCGCGGGCATGGGAGCGGCCAGATTGCCCCAGGCGCTCCGGTTGGTGACGGAACAGAAAGACGCGATCTATCGCAGGCGCGGACGAAACCGCATCGCGGGCCTGCTCGAAGAGCTGGGCGAAAATGGCGGCCAGATCACTCAGGTGCAAGGGAACGCCGCTGAGTATGGCAGGCTCCGAGCCCGTCTGGCGGATATTGGCCGTGATTTGGCCTCCGCTGGGTCCGATCGCACCAAGCTGCAGCAGCAATCTGGGGATGTGGCCAAGCTGAGGGAGGGCTGGGACGACTGGGTTGCCCTCGTTGAGGTTGACGAACAGCTGGACACGCTTCCCAGTTTCGAGAGCTTTCCCGAGAATGCCGTCGACCGGCTGGAGACCGGCGAGGAGAGGGTGGGCAACGCAAAACGGGACTTGGAGGAGGAAGTCGAAAAGCTCGAACGGGCCGAGAAGTCAGCCGAAGAAATAATCCAGGACGAAGGTTTATGGGAGCATCGCGACGACATCGAGCGTATTCGTCGAGGGCGCGACAGCTTCGACGGATCGGTGAGGGACCTGCCGGACCGCAAGGCAGAGCTGCGGGTGCTGGAAGCCTCTCTCGCTGAGAGGCTCGGAGACCTCGGTCCTGACTGGGCCGAGGAACGGCTCGAATCCTTTGATACGTCGATAGTCACCCGGGACCACGTTGAACATTCGCGGCAGACGCTGCTCCAGAATCATGGTGCACTGCGGGAACGCACCAGCCATCTGGATCTGGTCAAGGAGGCACTAAAGGCGCACCAGGAAGTCGAACTTCAGGCCCGCAACAGCGTTGAGGAGAAAGAAGAACCGGCGACGGATGCCGCGGCGGTCGAGCAAAAGCGGGCGGCATTGCGGGCCACTCGGACCCGGCTGCTCGAATACACCAGGCAACGCCAGCGTCATGCGGACTTCCGGGATCAGCTCGAATCATCCACGGACCCGGCGGACGGCGGGCGGCAGGGCAGCGGAATGCAAAGGATGGCCTTGCCGCTGCTGCTGGCTGTCATGGCGGTGGTACTGATGGCTGCGGGAGCGGTCCTGGGGCAGCCGGCGTTGATTACGGGTGGCATCGCGGGCATCGTGCTGCTCGGCGCCGCTGGACTCATCCTGATAAGAGGTCAGCGAACACCCTCGGGCGCTGGCGGCCCGGTCAATCAGGCATTGGCCGAGCTGGTTCGCGAAGCCAAGTTGACTGAGGCCAAAGCGGAGGCAGCGCTTCGAGATGCTGCGGCGCCCCTTGGCCTCAGTTTTCCGGATGCTGTAGCCCTGGATGTCGTCGAAGGGGAACTGGACTTCGCCGGCCAGGCCATTCGCGCCTGGGATTCCCTGCAGCAGCGGCTCGCCGACGCTACCCAAGCGGTGCAACAGCAACAGCGCCGCGCGGATGATGCGGCCCAGGCGCAGGTATCGGCCCAAGAAGGGCTGGAGGCGGCCCGGCGGGAATGGCGAGCTTGGCTGGTGGACCGTGGCCTTGCCGAGACGCTCACCCCGGAGACGATGGTTGAATTCCGGGGCAGCGTGGAGACGGCGCGGGTCGCTTTGGGGGAGGTCCGGGCCATGCGGCGCCGGATCGTGGCCATCGAACACGATATTGACGAGTACAGGGAGCTGATTGTTCCCCTCGCGGATACGTTCGCTACACCAATTGGGACCGGGGTGCCCAGCGAGCTTGCCTCGGCGGCGGATGCTCTGATAGCGCGGTACGATGCCGTGCGGGCTTCAGTAAACCGGCGAAATATCGCCCGTGAAGAGGCCGAGAGTGTTGGTCAACGAGTCCGGCAGCTCGAGAAGCGCCTCGAGGAATCCCAGGATGTTGTGGCGAATCTCCTCGCCGCCGGTGATACCGATGACCCCGAGGAATTCCGGCGCCGGGCCGCTCAGCACGACGAACGTCGCGACCTGGAGCGAAAGCGCGGTGGACACTTGGTCCGTCTCCAACAGTTGAGCAGCCCAGGCGAGCAGTTCGACCGTTTCAAAGAAGCGCTCGCTCAAGCCAACCGTCAACAGATGGAGGAGAACTCAAGACAGCTCACCCAGCAGATCGAGAGTATCGAAGCTCACCAACGCGCCCTTTTGGGTGAGCAAGGAGAGGTTACGATTCTCCTGAGCCAGCTAACCACCGAAGAAGAGTCGTCGGCCCTGCGCGTTAGGAAGAACCAGCTCTTGGAGGAGCTACGGGAGCAAGCACGGGAGTGGTCGAAGCTAGCCATAGCTGAGGAGTTACTGTTACGAACACGCCAGAAGTTCGAGAAAGAGCGCCAGCCGGGGGTGATTCAGCACGCCCGGAAGTTCTTTGGCGCGATTACCGAGCAGCGCTACCCCGGGCTCTATGCTCCCATTGGGGAACATACCGTTACGGTGACCGACCAGAAGGGCGCGAGTAAACAACCCTCAGAGCTAAGCCGCGGCACCAGAGAGCAGCTCTACCTGGCATTGCGGTTCGGCCTGATCCGGGAGTTTGGAGAACAGTCGGTGAGCCTTCCGGTGGTGGTGGATGAGGTGTTGGTGAACTTTGACCCAGAGCGGGCCCGGCGCGCCGCTGAAGCCTTCGCTGAGCTTTCTGAAACCAACCAGGTCTTGGTGTTCACCTGTCACCCGGAGATGGTCGACCTCTTCATTGGCGTTGCTCCGGATGCCCAGGTTATCGAGATGTAGTTCAACCGGCCGCTGGTCTGGTGTCTTGCAAATGGCTCGATACCCGGTCCGTCATCCCGGCGAAGGCCGGGATCCAGCCAACGCTTCTCTGGATTCCGGCTTGCGCCGGAAAGACGAAATCTGGTCGGGAATGTCGTACGATATCGCTGAAGTAGAGATACTTACGAGACTGTACGCTAGCGGTCGCTGCCGTCTTCGGTGAACCCATCGTCGCTGAACACGCCCGTCTCCCGGCCCTGAAACACGTGCACCACGAACCCTTCGCGGTCGATGCCCACGGCGTCCACCATGTCCTCGT
>CAJWBT010000127.1 GCA_913020235.1 uncultured Chloroflexota bacterium | reverse complement strand
CGGCCAGGGCATCGCCGCCCTGGAAGCGCTGAACATCGCCGAAGGTTTCGACATCTCGAGTATGGGCGCCCAAAGTGCCGACGCTTATCACCACCTGATCGAGTCGATGCGGTTGGCCTTTGCCGACGCCTTTCGCTACGTGGCGGACCCCCGCAAGGCCCGGGTCCCCACCGGCCAAATGGCCTCCAAAAGCTACGCCCAGACCCGCCGGGCCCTCATCGACCCGCAACGGGCCATGGTCTCAGCCCCTTACGGCGAGGTCGGCCCCGGCAGCGATACAGTCTACATCAGCACGGTGGACAGCGAGGGCAACGCCTGCTCGTTCATCTACAGCATCTACTTCAACTTCGGCACCGGAATGGTGGTGCCGGGCACCGGAATCGTGCTGCACAACCGGGGGTCCCTGTTCTCCCTGGACCCGGAGCACCCCAACGCCCTGGCCCCCAACAAGAGGCCCTATCACACCATAATCCCGGCCCTGGCCACGGTGGACGGGGAGCTGTACCTGTGCTACGGCGTGATGGGGGGTCTCATGCAGCCCCAGGGTCACCTGCAGGTGATCAGCAACATGGTGGACTTCGGCATGGATCCCCAGGCGGCTCTCAACGCCCTGCGGTTCATGGTCACCCAAGACTCGGTCTCACTGGAAGAGGGCACCCCGCCCGAGGTGGTGGCGGAGCTGGAACGCCGTGGCCACCGGACCGGGATCGTCCAGGGATACCAGCAGAGGGTCCTGGGGGGATTCGGCGGCGCCCAGCTAATCCAACGAGACCGAGAGACCGGCGTGCTTCGAGGCGCCTCGGAGCCTCGCAAGGACGGCTGCGCCGTCGGCTGGTAGCACGGCTACCGGCCCAGCCCTGGCAACGGGCATTACGCGCTTCGACTCTCCCCGGTATCGGGTCACGCGGGGCCGGTTTCCCCTGGGACCAGGCCCCTCTTCTTTTGGCCCTATCTCCCTACAGGGCAGGCCTACCCCCCGTCACGGTAGGAGCTAGCACCCTTGCCCCGGCACCCCCCCCAACATAGCATAATTGACGGGTGTCCTCTACACAGAGGTGGATAACGGGCAAATGGCCTCTGCTCCAGCTTGGTCCGCCGGCCAAAACCATGACGCCCAAGACGCCCGCGTCTTGTTGGGAAAGCTCCCTACCAACATCGAACGAATGGGCCCGGTATACAAGTTTGGCGCCCAGATACCGCCCGGGGAGCATCGGCGGGGTTGTTGGGCTCAAGAACTGGCTGTGGTGTCGTCAAAGTAGTGCTTGTATGAATGTTCTCGCCGGATTAGGAGGGCGGTGTCCATGAAATTGCAGCAAGAGTATCAATCCACCACCAACGGTGTCCATTCCCAGGACTCCTTCGAAGACCGGTTTGAGGGGTTGGTGGATCAGATCAGCAGTGTGGTCGTCACCCCCCGCCGCAACATCCGGTTGGCCCTGCTGGGGCTCTTCGCCCAGGGGCACGTTCTCTTGGAAGACCTGCCCGGCGTAGGCAAGACTCTACTGGCCAAGACCATCGCCGCCTCCATTGACGGCGAGTTTTCCCGCATCCAGTTCACCCCGGACTTGCTGCCCAGCGATATCACGGGCGCGGCCATGTTCGACATGCACAAGCAGGCGTTCGAGTTTGTCCCCGGCCCGATTTTCGCCAACGTGGTGGTGGCCGACGAGCTTAACCGGACCGGCCCCCGTACCCAATCGGCGCTACTGGAGGCCATGGCCGAAGGGCTGGTCAGCGCCGATGGGAACATTTGGCCCCTACCCCGGCCCTTCATGATCATTGCCACCCAGAACCTGATCGAGACCTATGGGACCTTCCCTTTGCCCAATTCCCAACTCGACCGGTTCTTGATTTCGATGACGCTGGGTCTACCCGGGCCGGACGAAGAGCTGGAGATCCTTCGCCGATCGGGTCAGGTGCATCATCAGGTAGCCCCGCTGCTGTCAAGGGCCTCGGTGGTAGAGATGCAGGAAACCGTCGCAAAGGTAGAGTCAGCCCCGTCGGTGCGGGAGTACATCGTCAATCTGGCGGCCGCCTCGCGAAAGGACGCCGGCATTTCCGTGGGAGTGAGCCCCAGGGGCTCGGCAGCGCTGCTCAGGGCCTGCCAGGCTTGGGCCGCCTTCGCCGGCCGCACATACATCGTGCCGGAGGATGTGCAGGACCTGGCGCCCTACGTGTGGTCCCACCGGATTCAGGTCGGACCGGACCAGGACATAGAAACCGGGCGCAAGGCCATCTCCAGCATTTTGGAGTGGGTCCCGGTACCTCTGTAAAGGAGTCCCCCTTTCCATGATTACCGCCAAGGGGGTAGGCTTCCTGGCCGCCGCCGTAGTGTTGTTTTTGCTTGCCCGCCTGACCCAGGTGGGTTGGCTATACCTGGTGGACGCCGTACTGTGGGGAATAATCCTTCTCTCGGCGGCCTTCCCCTGGGTGGGCGTGGCGTTTCTGGCGGCCCAACGCAGCGTAGAACGCCCCGACCCCAAACAGGGCCATACTGGACCGGCCGAGGGTGACCCTGTCCCGATCAAGGTGACCATACGTGGCCGCGCGCCATGGCCCAGCTACGTCCTCAGCCTGTTTTATGACTGCCCGTTGGCGGCGCCGGGTTCCCGCCTGCACCGGTTTTTCGTGACCGAGGTTTCAAGGTCGGGCCAGGTCTCCATGGTGTCCACCGTTGAGGCCTACCAGCGGGGAAGGCATCACCTGAGTCCCCTGGTGGTCGAATCTTCGGCCCCTTTCGGCCTTTTCCGGCGCCGGGTCCAACTGACGGCGCCTCAACCCGTCCTGATTTACCCAAAAGTGTTTCCCTTGCGGCGTATGGCCCTGGCCGACGGGGTGTCCGGAGCGGCGCTCCACTCCCGCAAATCCGCGATCGGAACCGACCTGGCCGGCTCCCGTAACTACCTTTCCGGCGATCCCCAACGCCGCATCCATTGGCGTAACACCGCCAGGTTGGGCCGGCTGATGGTTAAGGAGTTCGAAGACCCGGCAGACGACACCCTCAACCTGGTTTTCAACGCCACCCACGTCTGGGGATACGGCAAAGAGACTACCCTGGAGTATGGGGTCAAGGTGGTGGCCAGCGTCGCCGATTACGCTTGGCGACATCAGATCCCGCTCCGCGTATTCGGCGGCGGCCTTCGCGGTACGGAACCTGGCCCGAAGGTAGGCGGCGCCCCACGGACGGCCTTAGCGGGGCCGGCGCTTCTCGAGAGCCTGGCGCTGGTGAGCCTCGGAGACGGACTCGGCCTCCCCGAGACCCTGGCCCAGTTACCTCCCGGCGCCAGCGCACTGGTGACGGTGTCCGCCGCCGACACGGCAGGTGTGCAGGCTATAGTCCAGGCGGCCCCGAAGCTGCACCGGCTGGTGGTGGTGGCCTTCGAGGGGTTCGGTGAGCCGAGAACCGACGGCGATGCGTTGAAACCCTTGCAGCTTGCCAGGATTTCGGTGGGCCGATGCGCGAAAGGAAAGCTG
This sequence comes from uncultured Chloroflexota bacterium, assembly GCA_913020235.1. Next base: position 3,510 of record CAJWBT010000127.1, on the reverse strand, counting down.
GGAGAGGCGCTGAAAGCGCTGGAAGACCCGAACGGGCTTTCATTTCTCGCCCGCATGCCCTCCGCCGGCATTGGGACCGGCGGCCGGACCCCTCAATCCTCCAGTCCAGGAAACGGCTCAAGGGGACCTGTTTCGGGGGTTTCCAGGGAAGGGCAGTCGCCATGACGGGCTTAGACAAGCGAAAGCGGGGGCCCTGGCATTGGCTCTCCCGCTTGTTCTCCCCCCAGGTAGAGGAATCTCTGCGGCTTCGGGTCCTGACGGTTGCCGCTCTTTGGCTGTCAGCCCTGGCGCTCGCTTGGGTAGGCGCAAACCTTTGGCTGTCCCTGGCGGGCGGGGGGCTCGGGACCCTTGGCCACGGGCTGGGATGGCGATGGCGCAACCGGCGGTCCCTGGTCAGGCCGCTGCTCATAGCCGGCCTGGTGATGGCCCTCTCATTCTTCATGCGGTCCCATATGCTGGAGGCGTTCAACGGCAACTGGTTGCCATTGGGCCAGTTTTTGATATTGGTCCAAGCCCTTGCCAGCTTCGACTCCCGGACCCGGGGCGGGCTGTACGCCGGCATAGTCCTCAGCGGGAGCGTCCTGTTTTTCGCCAGCCAGCAGGCATTCGACCCCAGGTTCGGCGTGTTTGTGATGGGGTTCGTGGTGGCGCTGCTGGGTTTCTTGACCGTGGCCTTCCTGGAGGACGGGACCAAGGGTGCCCGGGTACACTGGATTCACCACCGGCCGGCCCGCCCGGCCATGTTGCCTTATTGGATCGGGGTTGCCTGCTCGGTGTTCGTCCTGGCCGGGGTGGCCTTCTGGCTGATGCCCCGGGGCGAGTTCAGTCGCATCGGCCCGCCCCAAGTGACCGTCGTGCCTTACGCCGGTGCTTCTCTTGACGGGGGGTATACCCCGACCGATACAAGCCTCGCCGAGATCGCCCGAATCCTTAAACCGGACGATGTCGACGAAGTGCTCCCGAGTGATATGTCTGTGGCCGACACCGGGCCTGGCCCGGAAGGGCCGGTGGCAGAGGCGCCGGTTTACGGGGAGGTCGGACCTTCCCAAGCCGAGAGTTCCCGGAATGAAACTGAGTCAGAGAGTCCTGCCGACGGCGAAGCCGTGGTCGGCCCGTTCCAGTTGGACGTTTTCGGGTCCGAGCAGAAGGGCGATCCCGGCGCCGGCCCGGTGTTCTTCGTGCGCAGCAAGGTTTCTAGCTACTGGCACGGCCGGGCTCTCGAGTACTTCGATGACGGGGTCTGGCAGACCGATAGGGCCTCCACCTACCTGACACCTTCAACCCAAACGGTTGGCCTCTGGTACAACCGGGACAGCCTGGGCCTGGACAACCGCATTCTGTATTACCAGACCTTCTATGTGCAACAGGACCATCCGGACGCGGTGTTCATGGGCTATCGACCTTTGAGCGTCTCCGCCGAAGATGGTTCCCTGGATGAACTCGGGGTCCTTCAAGGAAACTCCTACCGGGTGCTTTCGGCTTATCCCAGGCACAACCCGAGACGGCTGCGCCGGGACTCCACCTGGGTGGCGAGCCCCCACCTTGTCAGTTTGCCGCCGGATTCAGAGCGGACTCTCCGTTTGCTGGCCCAGCAAATTACCCTTGGGGCAGGGAGCGACTTCGTCGCTATGGAGCGTATAGTCGGCTATTTGGCTCGGGAAGGGAGCTTCAACCCGGCGAGGCCCGACAAGCTAGCCTCTTCGGTGACGTTGGAGGAGTTCCTGGTAGAGGGGAAGCCGGGCAACGCCATGAATTATGCCACCGCCACGGTAATGCTGGCTCGGGCCGCCGGGTTGCCGGCCCGCCTCGCCGTCGGCTACCTCCCTGGCATCCGGGACCCGCTGTCCGGTGCATACAAGGTGAGGCAAAGGGATTCCCACGCCTGGACCGAGGTATATTTCGCCGACAACGGCTGGGTCCCGTTCGACAGCAGCCCCCGTCAAGGGGAGGCGGTCCCGGACAATGCCAGCTTCGGCGTGGGCTATCTGTTCCAGGGAGGCGTTGGCGACGACGTGTACCAGGCGGTGAAGTCGGCCCCGTCCGAGCTGGTGGGCCAGGTGCTGGATGGGATGCGCAACCCCGTATTTTCGTTGCTGGGACCGGTGATGATGCTGACGGTGCTGGTGCTCCGCTGGGCGCGCACCCGGTCCAACCGGAGGCAGGCCGGCCCATGGGTGCCCCTGGGCTATCATGGCACGCTGTCGGGGGAAAGCCGCCGGGAGCTGCTGAAGCTGTACAGCCGGCTGGAAAAGATACTGCGGCGAAAATCCGGCATCCGCCGGAAGCCCTGGCAGACCGTGGGAGACTACGCCGGGGCGGCCACCGTCGCCAACCCCGGGGTCCAGGGGCAGCTCGCCTGGTTTACCCAGGCCGTCTGGCAGGCGGCGTACAACCCCGGAGACCTGCCCGCCGGGCTTGTTGAGCAAGCACGACAGCGCCTGGCCGGCATCAAAGCGGCGCTCAACCGGGGCACCGAAACACCCCCGGCTTCACCCCACCTGGACTGACGTTGACAGGGGCGGCGACTCAATCTACACTCCCTCCTATCCGGGCGGTTACCAGGTAAGAACGGGAACCATGCCGGTCTCGTGCCGGTGTCGGCGTTCCCTGGCGAGTCCCGGATCAGGCTCTCATGGCCGGATGCGTCCCCGCGTGAAGTAAGCGGCCCCCGCATCCGGACCAGAGGCCCAGCCCGGCCGTGAGCAGGAGAGAGAAGATGGCCCAGGGACATAAGGGCGGATCGTTTTACGGGAAGTACTTCAGGGAAGGGACGGTCCTCCATAGTCTGCAGTCGGCGCCCGAGGAGCGAGAATGGCTGATGGCCCCGCCCAAGGGTGCCGTGAAACACGCTCAGGTAGTCCTCTTCCTCGGATGCAACGTGCTGAAGACGACCCATCTGGTGCGCACGGTGATGGACATCTTCAAGCTGCTGAATGTCGACTTCGTGGCGGTGGCCGGGGCGGCCTACTGCTGCGGCATACAGCATCACCGAAGGGGAGACACGAAACCCGCTCTCTCTTTCGCCTCGGCCACGGCCCGGAACTTCATGAAGTTCAGTCCGGAGCGGGTGGTGATGTGGTGCCCATCTTGCATCTATTTCTACGACGAAATCATGCAGATGCGGGAGGAGTTCTTCTTCCAGCACGTTGCCGAGTTCCTGGTGGAGAACCTGGATAAGCTGAACTTCCAGCCCCAGCCGGAGGTGGACGTGGCCGTTCACTACCACACCGGCAGTGCCCAGTCGGATGCGGAGGCCCGGAGCGTCATCCAGATCCTATCGGCGTTGCCCGGGGTTAACCCGATGGACCTCGGTGTCAACGACAAACTGGGGCGCCAGTGCACCCCGGCGCTGCTGGCGGGCCTGGGCGACAACGGGTGGGAAGAAACGGTCGGCAAGACTTTCCGCGATGCCGTGGAAGCCAAGGCCGACATCTATTGCACGCTCTACCACGGCTGCCAGCGCGGCCTGTGCCGCTACGAGATGGACTATCCGCTAAAGGTGGAGCACTA
>CAJWBT010000126.1 GCA_913020235.1 uncultured Chloroflexota bacterium | reverse complement strand
TGATGATCGACAACTACGACAGCTTCACCTACAACCTGTACCAGTACCTGTCGGAACTGGGCGCCGAGGTAGTGACGGTGCGCAACGACAAGATAACCCTGGAGGACATAGAGGCGATGGCGCCCGAGGGGATAATAGTCTCGCCGGGGCCGTCCACTCCCTTGGAAGCGGGCATCTCCAACGACGTGATCCGCCAATTCGGTCCCAAGCTGCCGACCCTGGGGGTCTGCCTGGGACACCAGTGCATCGGATATGTCTACGGCGCTCGAGTAGACCGGGCAGCCGAAATCCGCCACGGAAAGACTTCGATGATCCACCACAGCGGCAAGGGGTTGCTTGCCGGGCTGCCCGACCCTTTCGAGGCCATCCGCTACCACTCGTTGGTGATCTACCCGGAGACCTTGCCCGACTCCCTGGAAATCACCGCCTGGACCGACGACGGCCTGATCATGGGCCTGCGCCACAAGGAGCACCCGGTGGAAGGCGTGCAGTTCCATCCGGAGTCCATCATGACGCCGATGGGCAAGCCGCTCTTGCAGAATTTCCTGGACCGGGTCAAGGGATAGACGCCTCCCAATCCAGCGGCTCACCGCCGCCGGCATAAATGGCCATAATCGGGTCCGAATCGGAGGGGCCGGGGGTGTTAGAGCTATGAACGTACTGAACCTTTCGAAAGCAGCGGCCCCACTGGCCGGCGTAGCCTGAGCGAGCAGCACCGTGAGCGGCGCGTTCTCCGTGAAGATAATACCGGTACCGGCGTTGCTGTTGTTCTTGCTGGCTTGCGCCGGGGCCGCTACCACTGCTCCGGCTCCAACGACCGCTCCGGCGGCGACGCCAACACCCACCCCTGAACCGTTCTCGGACCCCCCGGAGTCCACCCCGGTCATGGTCTGGCCTTCCCTTGCCAATATAGAGCCCTTGGTGGCCGCGCCGGGAGACGAAGTCCGGGTCGAGGGGTTGGGCGGCCTCACCGAGCTGAGGACCGCCGACGGCAGGGTTACCGGGTACATCGAGTCTGCCAGATCGTTCGACGTGTACTTCGATGGTGAGAGCATCGGCTCGTTCGTGTGCTATCTCGGTTTGTGCCGGGGCACTTTTACCGTGCCGGATGGGGCTACGCCCGGCAGCCATCAAATCTCCGTCGAAGGGGGGGCCAGCCGGTCCTTTACCGTGGCTGAGGGCACAGCCGCCACGCCGGAGCCCGCGCCGGCATCTACGGCGTGGCCGACGCCGACACCCGCCCCCGGACAGTTCTCCGGGCCCCCGGGGTCTACCCCGGTGACGGTCTGGCCTTCCCTTTCCAAGATCGATCCCTCGGTGGCCGCGCCGGGAGAAGAGGTAATGGTTGAGGGCCCGGGCGGCCATATCGAACTGAGGACCGCCGACGGGAGTGTAATCGGGTACATCGAGTCAGCCAGATCGTTTGACCTGTACTTCGATGGCGAGCCTATTGGCCCGATCGGGTGCTACGTAAATGTCTGCCGGGGCGCTCTCATCGTGCCGGATGGGGCATCGCCCGGCAGCCATCAGATCTCCGTCGAAGGGGGTTCCAGCCAGTCCCTTACCGTGGCTGAGGCCACGGCCGCCACGCCGGAGCCTGCGACGCCCACGTTTCCGGCGGCCACGGTAGCCCCGGAACCGCTAGCCCTGCTCACCGGAGCGTTCGCAAATGCCGGCGCGATCCCCCTCCGCTACAGCTGCGACGGCGAAGACATCTCCCCGGCCCTTTCCTGGACCTCACCCCCACCTGGGACCGCGACGTTTGCCATTGTCATGGACGACCCCGACGCTCCGGGCGGGACGTGGGACCACTGGGTCGCTTTCAATATCCCGGCCGGCAGCCTGGAGCTGCCAGAGGGCCAGCCGGCGACTCCCCAGCTCCCCGGCGGCGGCGTGCAGGGCAGCAATAGCTGGGGCGACACCGGCTACGGCGGCCCCTGTCCGCCAACGGGGCCGGCCCATGAGTACCGGTTCTTCCTCTACGCCCTGGACAGTTCCCTGGACCTCCCCGCCGGAGCGTCTAAGGGAAAGGTCCATGGCGCGATGGCCGGGCACATCCTGGCCGAGAGTCTGCTTACCGGCAGCTATGGCCGGTGATGGCGGTCCGGCGATGTGGGTGCGAGGCAGCGCATCAAACCAGGTTAACAATATACAACCTACCGGATGGCGGGCATGACCTGCTGGGAGCAACGACATTTTCCGGGCAAACAGCCGGGATACAGGAGAGACCAGACCGATGATACGTGAAGCCATCGAAGCCGTGGTCGGCGGCGGTTCCCTCAGCATGGACGATGCCGCCACCGTGATGCGGGAGATCATGGAAGGAGAGGCCACCCCGGCCCAGCTGGGAGCTTTCCTCACCGCCCTGCGTCTCAAAGGGGAAACGGTCCCGGAGATCGCCGGATTCGCCACGGTGATGCGGGAAAAGGCCCTCAAAGTGAAGGTGGACGGCCCGTTGGTAGACACCGTTGGTACGGGCGGCGACGGCAACAACACGTTCAACATATCCACCGCCACGGCCTTCGTGGCGGCGGGTGCGGGACTGAAGGTGGCCAAACACGGGGGCCGGGCCGCTTCCGGCTCCTGCGGCAGCGCCGACGTGTTGGAAGCCCTGGGTGTCAAGATCGACCTGCCTCCGGAGGGCGTGGAGCGTTGCATCAATGAAACCGGCATCGGGTTCATGTTCGCCCCGGTCTTCCATCCGGCCATGCGCCACGCCGCGCCGGTCCGCCGGGAGCTGGGCATTCGGACCGTGTTCAACATCCTGGGTCCCCTTACCAATCCGGCGGGGGCCCAGAGCCTGTTGCTGGGCGTGGCCCACCCCGAGCTGGGTCAAAAGGTGGCCGAGGTGATGCGGCTGTTGGAGACCCACCATTGCGTCATCGTCCACGGGGAGGGCGGGCTGGACGAAATCACCCTTTCCGGCGACACTGTCATCTGGGAGGTTAAGGATGGTGAGCTGTGGACCTGGATGCTGTCGCTGGATGAGATTGGTCTTCCGGGGCGCTCCATAGAGGAAATCCGAGGCGGCTCCAAGGAGGAGAACGCGGCCACTATGCGGCGGGTCTTCCAGGGCGAGCCGGGGCCGATTCGCGACATAGTCCTCGTGAACAGCGCGGCGGTGCTGCTGGTGGGAGACCTGGTGTCGAGCATCGAGGAGGGCGTCGCGCGGGCCGCGGAAACCATCGACAGCGGCGCGGCCCTCGCCAAGCTGGATGGGCTGATAGACCTGAGCCAGCGGCTGAGCAATGACACCACGTGAAACCGGTCCGCTCTTCGGCCCACTCGCCGGAAGAGCCGGCCTTCATGAAACAGTGGGGCTTGCACGGTTATCCGGGAAGGTCCATCGCAGAAATCACACTGGCTGAAAGGCAGGTGCTAAGCGTAATATATGAATCGGGCGTCGAGAACGTGATAGCAAACCTCGCCCGCCGAGGCGTAGCAGGCATGATGATCAGGTATAGTCGAGGGGTGAACCTCGCCGATGGCGAACCCCTGGCGCTGGTAATACAGGGGACCACGGAGTTCCTCCCCGGCTCCTCGACCAGCCCGGTTGGGGAAAACGGGGTCGGGTTGGGCTGATGCCGGGCATCCTTGACGAAATCGTAGCCGCCAAGCGCGGAGAGCTGGCCTGCCAGAAGGAGGCGGTCCCGCTGGAAGCGCTCCAGGAACGGATTGCCTCCCAGCCGGGTCCGCTGAACCTATCGGGCGCGCTCATGGGCAGCGACATACGGCTCATCGCCGAGGTGAAGAAGGCCTCGCCCTCCCGAGGCCAGCTGCGCCTCGACTTCGACCCGGTGCAGCTGGCCCGCGCCTACGCCGGCAACGGCGCGGCGGCAATATCCGTGCTCACCGATGCCCGGTTCCAGGGGGAGCTGGACCACATCGTCCGGATCAAGGAGGCCGGGGCCTCGCTGCGGGCGCCGGTGTTGCGCAAGGACTTTATATTCGACCCGTACCAGGTATACGAGACCCGGGCGGCGGGCGCCGACGCCCTCCTGCTGATCGTGGCGATTCTCTCGCCTCAGCAGCTCAAGAGCCTGCTGGGGCTGAGCCAGGAGCTATGGATGCAGTGCCTGGTGGAGGTCCATGACGAAGGGGAGTTGCGGGTGGCGCTGGACGCCGGCGCCGAAGTTATCGGCATCAACAACCGGGACCTGCGCACCTTCGACACCGACTTGGCGGTTACAGAGCGGCTGGCGCCTCTGGTTCCCAGGGGGAAGATCGTGGTCAGCGAGAGCGGCATCGGCAGCCGGGAACACCTGCTCCGGTTGACCCGCATCCGGGTCGACGCCGTCCTGGTGGGGGAGGCGCTGGTCACCGCTCTTGACGTGGCGGCGAAAGTCCGGGAATTCACCGGCCAGGCCACCCCCTCGGGCGAACCATGACCAAGGTCAAGATCTGCGGTATCCGCAAGCTGGCCGATGCCCTGGTGGCTGCCGAGGCCGGCGCTGACATGGTGGGCCTGGTCTTTGTGCCCGGCCGCCGTCGCTGCCTGGAGCCTGGGGCGGCCCGGGGCATCGTGGAGGGGTTGCGGGCTTCGGGGGGTCCGATCCCCGAGGTGGTGGGGCTGTTCGCCGACCAGCCCCTCAAAGAAGTGAGCCAAATCATGGAGTCCTGCGGCCTGGACCTAGCTCAGCTCTGCGGCAATGAGTCCCTGGAGTACTGCCGGCGGGTGCCGGGGCGGGTAATCAAGGTGGTGCACGTAGACCCGAGGACGCCGGAGGCAGCGGTGGTCGACAGCCTGGCGGACCTCGTCCAAGCCTACCGGGCCGCCGGGCACCTGGTGACGCTGGACCGGTTGGTGGAGGGGCTCCAGGGGGGCACGGGGCACCGCTTCAACTGGGGGGTCGCCGCGCGGCTATCCCAGCGGGGGCTCTCCTTCTTCCTGGCAGGGGGGCTTTCGCCGGCGAACGTGGCCCTGGCCGTGGCCACGGCGAAGCCCTGGGGGGTGGATGTCTCCAGCGGTGTGGAGACGGACGGGGCCAAAGATCACGAAAAAATTCGGGCCTTCATCAGGAACGCACGACAGTCATCCGCTATCAGCGATCGGGAATCAGCTTCCGGCTCGAAGCTGAACGCTGATGGCTGATTGCTAGCCAGGGATCGAGGCTTTGAGAGATGGCGACAACTAAACCGGCGAGCCTGCCCGACGAGCGGGGACGCTTCGGCGCATTCGGTGGCAAATTCATTCCGGAGACCTTGATGGCCGCGGTGGCCGAGCTGGAAGCTGCCTACCGGCGGGCCAAAGAAGACGCGGAGTTTCAGCGGGAGCTGGTCCACCTTTTGGACACCTACGCCGGCCGGCCGACCGCCCTTTACCACGCCCAAAACCTGACCCGCTACTGCGGGGGCGCCAGGCTCTACCTCAAGCGGGAAGACCTGGCCCACACCGGCGCCCACAAGATCAACAACGCCCTGGGACAGGGGCTCCTGGCCAAGTACATGGGCAAGACGCGCATCATCGCCGAGACGGGCGCGGGCCAGCACGGCGTCGCCACCGCCACCGTCTGCGCCATGATGGGCCTCAAGTGCATCGTCTACATGGGCGCCGAAGACGTGCGAAGGCAGTCGTTGAACGTATACCGCATGCGCCTCCTGGACGCGGAGGTTGTCACGGTGGAGTCGGGCACCCGCACCCTGAAGGACGCCATCAACGAGGCCATCCGCGACTGGGTGACCAACGTGGAGACCACCCACTACCTCATCGGCAGCGTGGTGGGACCACACCCCTACCCGATGCTGGTGCGAGACTTCCAGGCGGTCATCGGACGGGAGGCCCGACGGCAGATTCTGGAGGCCGAGGGCCGGTTGCCGGACTATGTAGTGGCCTGTGTGGGCGGGGGAAGCAACGCCATCGGCATTTTCCGCGAGTTCGTCGGCGACGAAGCGGTAAAGCTGGTGGGCGTGGAGGCCGGCGGCGAGGGGATTCAGAGCGGCAAGCACTCGGCCACCCTCAGCGCCGGGCGGCCCGGCGTGCTCCACGGCGCCATGTCATACCTGCTGCAGGACGAGCACGGCCAGGTCCAGGAGACCCACAGCATCTCGGCAGGCCTGGACTACCCGGGCGTCGGCCCGGAGCACAGCTACCTGAAGGACTCGGGCCGCACCCAATACCTGGCAGTCGACGACGCCCAGGCCCTGGAGGGCTTCCACCTGCTCTCCCGGACCGAGGGGATAATCCCCGCCCTGGAGCCTTCCCACGCCATCTACCATGCGGCCGAGCTGGCCCGGCAACTGTCGCCGGAGCAGATCATACTGGTGTGCCTCAGCGGCCGCGGCGACAAGGATATCCACATCGTGGCAGAGGCCGCCGGCATCCAGCTTTGATCTCTTGGACGCCCACGCCTGTCGCCCGGCGCCAAGAAACGGATTCGCTAAAGACCCTCCATGGGCTCCGGTTTTGCAACGAGTTGCGTTGCTGGAAGCCCTCCCTCCTGCCGGCGTCAGGCCTCGCCAGCCGGGCGGCGGCGACGGTGAAGGGAGCGCCGGAGAATCGGGGACATCCGGAATGTTGCGATAGTTGCTATAATGGGCTGCGTTCGGCTCAATCCACCTCAGGGAGGCCGGGAAATGGACCTGGGACTGCAAGATAAGGTAGCGATCATTACCGGGGGAAGCGAAGGCATCGGCAAGGCGGCGGCCCTCGGAATGGCGCGGGAAGGCGCTCGGGTTTTCCTCGTGGCCCGGCGGCCCGAGGTGCTGGAGCAGGCTGCCCAGGAGATCAAGACCGCCACCGAGGGGGTGGCTATTCCGTTTCCGGGGGACGTGACCGACCGCGGTATCGCCGGCCGCGTGGTGCAAGCGGCCCTGGACCAGTTCGGCCGCGTCGACATCCTGGTCAATAACGCCGGCACGTCGATGGCCAAGGGGTTCGAGGACGTCAGCGAAGAAGACTGGGAGGCGGACTTTAGCCTGAAGGTTTGGGGCGCCGTCCGCTTGATTCGCGCGGTGATCCCCGAGATGCGCCGGGCCGGCGGTGGACGCAT
>CAJWBT010000125.1 GCA_913020235.1 uncultured Chloroflexota bacterium | reverse complement strand
GGTCCTATCCCCTGGACATCTTCTATGAGATGCACTACCAGCAGTCCTACAAGTCTCACGAGCCGCCCAGGCTGAGCGCCCCCGAGAGCGCCGTGGCCTGGTATCCGGGCCCCGCATCCACGTCGTTCAACGACGGCCGGCACCTGTATATGGTCAACTGCGCCATGTGCCACGGCCTGACCGGCCAGGGCGACGGGCCGGTGCTGCAAACCATGATCAACACCTACGGCTACATACCAGCAGTCGACCCGGACCTGACTTCCGACCAGGCCAAGGCCATCGGCCCCGGAGGGATCCTGGGATTCATGCGCAGCGGCGTTGTTGCAATGCCCAACTTTAGCAAGCTGCTGAGCGCTGACGAAAGCTCAGCCATTGTCGAGTACATTACTAGCACGCTGGCCCCAACGCCTGCCGGTACTACCGGCGAGGGCCAGGCCCCGGCGACCACGCCCACACCAACGCAGGCGCCTGCGCCATCTTCAGGGCCGGGCACCTTGGCAATCGGCGTAAACGGGGACGCGCTCACGTTCGACAAAGACCAGTTCGAGGTTGCCTCCGGCAGCGAAGTGGTCCTGGCCTTTGACAACGCCTCCACAATCAACCAGCACAACGTAGTAATTGTCCAGGCCGGGACAAAAGACGCCGTTGCCCAGCGCGGGACGGCGGCGGGTCCGGGCAACGACTGGGTCCAGCCAGGGGACTCCGACGTTGTTGCCTACACTGCGGTGCTGGCCCCCGGAAAGACGGGTGAAGTGCGCTTCACGGCCCCGGCGGCGGGCACCTACCAGTTTGTGTGCACCTTCCCAGGACACAACTTCACCATGTTCGGTGACCTTGTAGTCACCCCGTAGCGCCCTCGGGCAAGGGATACCGGCGGTCTTCCCCCCGGTATCGTTGACGGCGCTATCCAGAACAAGCCCCGCCCCGCGTGTCCCCATGCCGGACGAACACGGCCATTGGCCCTGGGGGCATCGGGGGGGTTATACTAAGCGGAATGGTGGAGATGTCCAGCTTCGCAAGGCCATGGCGGAGCACATCACCGAAACTCTTCAGCAGCAATAGGCGGCAACCCCGGAGTGATCTCCGCAAGCCGGGCTGCTGCCTCCACTGTCAAGGGATTTTGAGCCCACCGCCTGCATCGCAAACGCCAGACTTCAGCGGCCTTGGAGTCCCTAGCTTTAACCGCTACGGGACACCGGTCGATTGGGAGACGGGTATTCTCTCCGCCTTGCGCCCGCTGCTGCCCCGCCGAGGCCCCCATTTGAGACTGGGATATGGATATTCGCTTGCCATCCAAGTGGCCTAGGTCCCTGGTGTTCGCCCTGTGGCTGCTCCCGGTGCTGCTGCTGGGCGGAGGCACCGCCCTTGCCCAGGGGCCGGGCCAGGGCCTGCCCTATGACGAAGGGGAAGCGCAGGCCATCGACCGGAGCCTGATGTGTCCGGTGTGCCCCGCCGAGACCATCGACCAAGCTCAGGTGGAACTTGCCCGGCAGATGCGTGGAGTGGTCCGGGAGATGCTGGCCCAGGGCGCCAGCCGAGATGAAATCCTGGACTTCTTTGTTGAACGCTACGGGCCCGGCGTGTTGGCCGCGCCACCCAAGTCCGGCGTGAACCTGCTGGTCTGGATATTGCCGGTGGCCGGGGTCGTGGCAGCGCTGTTGGGCGCGCTGGCGATTCTCCGCTCGATGACGGCCGGGAGCCGTGGCAAGCCGGCTACCGAGCCGCCGCTGGAAGATGGCCTGGAACCGTACCTGGAGGCCATCGACCGGGACCTGGCCCTGCTGGAGGGCGAAGCCCCCGGTGCATCCAACCCCGGCGCCGGTGGCGTAGAACCCATCCGGGGGAAGGACGTTCAACGGGAAGGTGGCCCCTAGCCGCGGCTTCGTCAGTCTGACACGCCAATAAGGAGGCAGGCTTCATTCCCCATGGCTGACCTGGGTGCAATCTGCATTTGGCTGGCGCTGGCCCTCTCGGCCTACGCCGGCATCGGTTCGCTGGTGGGCAAGGTCCGGGGTTTTCCATCCCTGGTCCAAAGCTCCCGAAGCGCCGCATACCTGACAGCCCTGGTGCTCCTGGTGGCGACCTTGAGCCTGGTGGCGGCATTCATCGGCCAGGACTTCGAGATAGCCTACGTGGCCCGCCACAGCGACCTGGCGATGCCCAGCCGCTTTACCTGGGTGGCTTTCTACGCCGGCAACGAGGGGTCGTTGCTCTTCATCGCTTTCGTGCTGTCGGCAATGTCGGCCATCGCCATCTGGCGGGCGCCGGTGAAGGTCCACGACACCCTTCCTTACACCACCGCGATTTTGATGCTGGTGCTGGCGTTCTTTCTGGCGGTGACGGCGTTCATGGCGGACCCCTTCGAGAAACTGCCCTTCGTCCCGCTTGACGGCGACGGCCTCAACCCGCTGCTGACCCATGTGGGCATGTTCTTCCACCCCCCGGCGCTGATGGCCGGTCTGATCGGCATCACCCTGCCCTTTGCATTCGCCCTGGGCTCCCAAATAGGCGGCAAGAACGGGGACGAGTGGGTGGATGTGGGCCGCCTGTGGGGGATCGTCTCGTGGGTCCTGCTGGCCGGAGGCCTGCTGTTGGGTTCCTGGTGGGCCTACACCATTCTGGGATGGGGCGGGTTCTGGTTCTGGGACCCGGTGGAAAACGCGGGGCTGATGCCCTGGCTCGCCCTGACCGCATTCGTCCACTCCATCATGGTGCAAAAGCGGCGGGGGATGTTTCGGATGTGGAACATCGTGCTGATCAACGTGTCCTTCGGGATGGCCTTGTACGGCATGTTCATGAACCGGGGCGGGCAGGTGGCCTCGGTGCACTCTTTCGGAGCATCCGCCCTGGGGTGGGTCTTCCTCGTCTTCCTGGGCATAGGCGTGCTGGTGCCCTTTGCCATCTTCTTCTGGCGCTATCCGCTGCTCAAGAGCGCCCAAGCCCTGGACTCGATGCTGTCCCGCGAGGCGGCCTTCCTGGTCAACAACTTCTTGTTGCTGGCCATCGCCTTCGTGACCCTCTGGGGCACTGTCTACCCGTTGATCTCCCGCCTCGCCGTCGGCGAAGAGATCACCGTGGCCCGTCCTTTCTACGACCAGGTGAACGGGCCGCTGCTGCTGGGCCTGCTTTTCTTGATGGGGGTAGGCCCACTGCTGCCTTGGCGCCGGGCCACCCCGGCCAGCGTCCGCCGGGCGTTGCTCCTGCCCGGCCTCATCGCCGTGGCGGTGGTGGTGCTGCTTTTAGCCCTGGGCGTGGGGCAGCAGTACCCGCTCATCGGATTTGGTCTGGGAGCGCTGGTGGCCGCCGGTATCTTTCTGGAGTGGACCCGCGGCACTCGCGCCCGGCACCGCTCCTCGGGGGAGAGCTACCCGGTCGCATTTTTCCATCTCATCGCGGCCAACCGGCCCCGGTATGGCGGCTACATCGTCCACCTGTCGGTGGTCATGGTGGCACTGGGTATCGCCGGCACCACTTTTTTCAACACTCAACGGGACGCAGTGCTGGCCCCCGGCGAAAGCTTGACCATCGCCGGGTATGAGCTACGGTATCTCGGCACGGTGGAAGAGCAAAAGGGCAATCGCACCGAGTTTGTATCCGACGTTGAGGTCTACCGGGACGGCAAGCTGCTGACGGTCATGCAGCCGACACGGGCCTTCTACCCCTCTTTCAGCATGGCGTCGACACGGGCTGCCATCCGGTCGACACCGGTGGAAGACCTGTACGTGGTACTCAGTGAGAACCTGCCCAACGGGAGTGTAGGTTTCCGGGTCCTGGTGAACCCTCTCATCTGGTGGATGTGGGTGGCCGGGCCGGTGCTCGTGGTGGGCACTGTGGTCGCGCTGTGGCCGCAGCGCCGCAGGGCGACGGCCCGGGTGACGGAACCGGGCCGGGTCCCGGCTGGTTCCAGGCCCACCGCGGCGTAAGATTCCAAGGGGAGAGAAGTCAGCGATCAACGATCAGCTTTCAGCAGTCAGGCTGAAGGCCGGCGGGGCGGTTTGGCGGTGCAGCGGGAGGCCCCTGTTAGTATTCCGCCGTCCGGCAACCTTCAGCCAACCAAGGGCTGACGGCTGATAGCTGATTGCTGACCGTTCAATATTCGACGGTGAAAGCACGGTAACGGTATGGGATTGGTGGTGGGCGCTGCCCTGGCCCTGTTCAGTGTTGCCATAGTGGCCTTCCCATTCCTCAAGTCTCGCTTGCGGACCTGGGTTGAAGGCCCGACGGTTGCTGCGAGTCCGGAGGCGCCGGAGCTGGAGTCCATCTACGAGGCCATCCGCACGCTACGGCTGGAGCACGAGCTGGGACAGGTGCCGGAGCAGCTATACCGGGAGCAATTACAGGGTTACCGCGTCCAGGCAGCCACCGCCCTGCGGCAGCGGGCGCGGGAACAGGACGATGATCCCGAATGGTCGCTGGAGCAGGAGGTGCTGGCAGCCCGGGCGGCCCTACGAGGAGCCGGCGGGGTCTCCACCCCCTGTCCTAGCTGCGGAGCGGATTCCGTGCCGGGCGACGGCGGCTGCCCCGAGTGCGGCGCCAAACCCGACACCCCGGGGCCGGCTTCGCCATGAGGGGCCGGCGTTTGGTCTTCCGGCTGGCCGTGCTGTTCACGGCTCTGGCCCTGGCTCTTGCGGGCGCGGGCCCGGAGACGGGCAGCGCCCAGGTAACGGTCACAATCCAGGGGACCGTGACCAACGGCACCGGCGGAGCAGAGCCGCCTCCGGACCTCACGGTGTTCTTGCTGGCTTCCGACCAGGCGGGACAGCTGGCCACAGCGGACCAGACGACGATTGGCGACGGCGGCAGTTTTCGGTTCGACCAAGTGCCCTTGCTAGAAGGCGGAAGCTACCTCCTCAGCGTGGACTATGCGGGGGTCTTCTATACTGTGGCACTGGCCCCGGAGGAGCTGGCGGACGAGGCCCGGCTCACCGTGTACGAGACGACCCGGGACCCGGCGGTGCTGAGCGTGAGCCTGCAGGCCCTGCTAATCGCCGGGGTGGATGAGAAGAACCGGGAGATTTCTGCGGTCGAGTTCGTGAGACTGAACAACCGGAGCGACCGCGCCTTCCTGCCCGGCACGGCGGAGACTGGACCGGAGGGCTTGCTGCGCTTCTCGTTGCCGCCCCTGGCCGAGGACCTCAGCGTACAGTCGGACCTGCCTGGCGGGGATATCGTGCCCGCCGGCACCGGATTTGCCCTCACCTCGGCCGTGGTCCCCGGAGAGCACGCGGTCGACTTCTCTTTCCGCTTTCCCTACCGGGGTGACCGGGTATCTTACCGGCACATCTTCTTCCAGGACTCAAACATGTACCAGGTGCTGGTGCCCGAACGAATGATGTCGATCCGGGTCGCACCGCTGGAGCCGGCTCCAACGGTGGACATCGAAGGGTCCGTGTACCGGGTATGGGAGGGGAGAGATTTCCGGAGCGGCCAGGACATGGTCTTGGAGCTGACGAACCTTCCCGAGCCCAGCCTTGCGGCGCGGTTTTGGAAGTCGGTCACCGATGGCGGTTTCTGGCGGGTGGCCATACCCGGGGCCGCCGGAGCGGTCCTGGCCTTCCTCTTGCTGCTTGGGATGACCGGCGCTTCACGAAAGGCCCCAGCCTCCGTGACAGCCACTCCTGAGAGGCTCCACAGGGAGTCGCCACAGCGCCGCGCCCTGATCCGAGAAGTAGCGGTGCTCGACGAGCGGTTCCAGCAGGGGGAAATGCCGGAGGCGGAGTATCGGCGCCGGCGAGACGGGCTGAGGGCCCGAATACTGCAGATCCCTCAGACGGCGGGCGGGGAGGGCGAAACGCAGCTAGGAGAGCGGGAGAGTTGAGCAAGCGAGGCTGGATTCTGTTGGGCTCCTCAATCCCGGTGCTGGCATTGTTTGCCCTGCTTGCCTGGGCGTTGGTCAAGTCGGGCGGCAGCCCCGGCGGCCTGGGCGTCAACAACGCGTTCGGCGAAGTCCCCGTCGAGCAGGAGGCCGCCCGCGAGTTTTCCCTGGAGCTGCTCGACGGCACGACCGTGACTTTGTCCAGCCTGCGGGGCAAGGTCTTGCTGCTGGACTTCTGGGCGTCGTGGTGCCCTCCTTGCCGCCAGGAGGCCCCAATCCTGGCCCAGGTGTACCTGGAGTACCGGGACCGAGGCGTTGAATTCATCGGCGTCGATATCTGGGACCGCCGCCAAGACGCCGAGGCCTACGTGGAGCGGTACGGCGTCACCTACCCAAACGGTATCGACGCCAGGGGGACCATCGCCATCGACTACGGCGTCAGGGGAATACCTGAGAAATTTCTCATCGACGGCGGCGGGGCTTTGGTGAAGAAATTCGTGGGGCCGATGAGCGGTGACTCGTTGCGCGC
Organism: uncultured Chloroflexota bacterium; assembly: GCA_913020235.1. The sequence goes on along the minus strand of CAJWBT010000125.1, from coordinate 653 downwards.
CACCTTGGACGAGGTGCTCGCCGCGGAGGGTTGGGGCCGTACCGGCGAACGGAACTGACGGCCCGCAACATTGGGTTGAGTACTTTCCGACGGGCTAGGGGAACCCCTCTCAAAGAACCTCTTCTCGGGCGGCTACGCGAACCAGGCAACGACCTGCTATCATGCAACCTGGATATTCTGCGCCCAGGACGGGGGGAATATGACGCAGTCGCCGGAGCTGGCTGTGGCGATGGACTGGGGCGGCACCTGGATTCGGGCGGCGGTCATCGCCCGGGACGGGGAAATCCTGTGGCAGTCGCGGGTGGCCAGCCCCAAGAAGGCCAGCCAGGCCCGGCTGTTGGAGTCGGCAGAGGGTCTGCTCAGAGAGGCGATAGAATGGTGCGCCGGCCGTCCTGCAGCCGGCGTGGGAATCGCCGCAGCCGGCCCGGTCGACGCCGAAACCGGGACCCTGCACGACCCCCCCAACCTCCCCGAGTTGGATGGCGTTTCCTTGAAAGAGCTTTGGGAGCCTTTGTTCGGTTATCCGGTGTGGGTTGGCAACGACGCCAACCTCGCCGCGCTGGGGGAGTTCCACTGCGGTGCGGGCCGGGAACCTTCGGCCGACGGGACCCCGACCCGGACCCTGGTGTACCTGACGGTCAGCACCGGCATCG
>CAJWBT010000124.1 GCA_913020235.1 uncultured Chloroflexota bacterium | reverse complement strand
ACCTGGCTTTTCTGGACGTGCCCACCCGAGTGGCCAAGCAGCTTCTGGAGCTGGCGGAGACCTCAGCCGGTCACGCCGGGTGGCAAGGCCCAGTCGAGGTGTCGGTGGGCCAGGAAGAGCTGGCCCGGCTGGTTGGGGCCAGCCGGGAGACCGTCAGCCGGGCGCTTAACAGCTACCGCCGCCAGGGCATCCTGCTAACCTCCCATCGCCGCATCACCATCAAGGACCGGCAGGCTCTGGAGCGGATGGCGTCCGTTTAGATAGACGGCTCGCCGGCCCGGCGAGGCTGGAGCCTAAGAAGAAGGAGGCCACCAATGGCTCTCACCATCGACAGGGAAACCACGGCACTGCTGGCCATGGATTTCGAGAACGACATCGTGCACGAGAACGGGGCCTTCAAGGACTTCGGCTTCGCCCAGATGGTGAAGCAGAACGACGTGCTGGGCAAGACCGCCCGGCTGCTGGACGCCGCCCGGGGAGCCGGCGTGAAGGTGATCTACGTCTCGGTGAAGTTCCGCCCCGGCTACCCAGAGAGGCCCCGAAACGCGGGTATGTGGGAGGGAATGGTCGCGGCCAACGCCTTGGTGGAGGGCACCTGGGGCTCGACGGTCCATGAAGCGGTATCCCCCAAAGAGGGAGAGCCGGTGGTGAGCAAGAAAGGCATCAGCGCCTTCACCGGCTCGGACCTCGTAGCCGTGCTGACCACCGGGGGCATCACCACCCTGCTGCTCACCGGAGTGGCCACCAACTTCGTGGTGGAGGGTACCGCCAGGGAGGCGGTGGACCGGGGCTACAACGTGGTGATAGTCGGGGATTGCTGTGCCTCGGTGTCCCAGGAGGCCCACGATTCGTCCTTGAACACGGTGCTTCCCTTCCTGACCACCATTTCCAACTCGGAAGAAGTGATGGCGGCCCTGAAGTAGCCGATTTGAAGCGGGCGTCCGGCCTGTCCCCCCATGCTATAATCTCGCCATGACGTCCGGCATCGACCTCCTCGAGGAGCTGAACCCGGCCCAACAAGAGGCCGTCCAGACCACCGAAGGCCCACTTCTGATCGTGGCCGGGCCGGGCAGCGGCAAGACCCGGGTAATCACCCACCGCATCGCTTACCTGGTGCGGGTCTGCGGCATCAGCCCCTACCGTATCGCGGCGGTCACCTTCACCAACAAGGCGGCCCGGGCAATGAGGGACCGCCTGCATCGCCTGGTGGGCGCCGGCGGCGACGGGCTCACCGTGGGCACCTTTCACGCTTTTTGCGCTCAACTGCTCCGGCGGGACGGCGCCTACGTGGGTATCCCGCGCAGCTACAGCATCTACGACGCCGAAGATCAGCTGGCGGTGATCAAGCAGGCGATGGAGCTGGCCGAACTCGATCCCAAGAGATATCCCCCCCAGGCGATCCGGAGCGTGATCTCCCGGGCCAAAAGCGTCCTTCTCGACTCCCAGGGACTGTCCCGGCGCAGCGACAACTACTTCGAGGAGTGCTGCGCCCGGGTCTACCACTACTACGAAGAGCTGCTGACCCGCAACAGCGGCCTTGACTTCGACGACCTGCTCATGCGGGCGGTACAGCTGCTTCAGGAGCACCCGGAGGTGCGGGAAAACTACCAGCGCCGTTACCTCCATTTGCTGGTGGACGAGTTCCAGGACACCAACGTTGCCCAATACCAGCTGGCCCGTTTGCTGGCCGGGGAGCACCGGAATATCTGCGTCGTGGGCGATCCCGACCAGTCCATCTACTCCTGGCGCAGCGCCGACATCCGCAACATCCTCAGCTTTCAGCAGGACTACCCCGATGCCGTCACCATCGCTCTGGAGCAGAACTACCGCTCGACCAGCACCATTCTGGATGCGGCCAAGCACCTGATCTCGGCCAACGGGATGCGGCTGCACAAAGACCTGTTCACCGACAACCAGCCGGGCGTGCCGGTGGACATACAGGAGGCGTACGACGAGAACGAAGAGGCCTCCCGGGTCGTGGCCGAGGTGGACCGGCTGGTCCGCGAAGAGAAGTTTCAACCCGGCGACTGTGCGGTCATGTACCGGGTCAACGCCCAGTCCCGCGCCCTGGAGGAGGCGTGTCTCCAGCGGGGGATGAAGTACCGGCTGGTGGGTGGCGTCCGATTCTACCACCGGCGTGAGGTCAAAGACCTGATCTCCTACCTCCGCCTGCTCTACAACCCCTCGGATGAGGTCAGCCTGGCCCGGGTGACCGGGGTGCCGCCTCGAGGCATCGGGGCCAAGACGTTGCAAAACCTCACCCACTGGTCGCAGCGAGAGAACATCCCCCTGTTCACCGCCATGCAGAAGGTTGCCGCCGCCCGGCTGGCGGGAGAGCCGTCCCCCGTTTCCATAACGCCCCGGGCCGCCAACGCCATCAGCGGCCTCGTCTCGCTGATCGATGGCCTGATACTGCAAGCCTCCCAGTTCAAGATAGTGGACCTCATCGACCAGGTCCTGGAGGATAGCGGCCTGCGCCGGTTCATTCAAAAAGGCGAAGACGGGCAGAATGGCGATGACCGGGCCGACGAACGCTGGGATAACATCCAGGAGTTTCGGAGGACCGCCCAGGAACTCAACGCCGAAACGCCACCCGACGGCCTGGCCAGCCTCCTGGAGCGGGTCTCCCTGGTGGCCGACGTGGACAGCTACGAGGAATCCGAAGAATCGATGACGCTGATTACCCTGCACCAGGCCAAAGGGCTGGAGTTTCCGGTGGTGTTCATCGTCGGGATGGAAGAAGGGCTACTGCCCCACAGCCGGTCGATGGACAGCGAGCAGCAGCTGGAAGAGGAGCGCCGCTTGTGCTACGTGGGCATCACCCGCGCCGAGCGGCGCCTCTACCTGCTGCGGGCCTTCCGCCGGGGGTTCATGGGCGGCAGGCCCACCATCGCTTCCCGGTTCCTGCGCGACATCCCCGAGCACCTCCTGGCCCCGGGCCGGTTGCCGGCCGCCCCGGCCTCGGCCCCTGCGCCGAGGCGGTCCTCCTGGGACGACTGGGGGCCCCTATCCGCCGCTCCGCCTGCCCCCGCACCGGCCCGCCTCAGGCTCGAGGTCGGCGACCTGGTCCGCCACACCGCCTTCGGCGAGGGGGTGGTAATGGGCTGCGACCTGGTGGCGGGCGACTACGAAATCACCGTCGAGTTCCGCGACGGCGTCGGCGTGAAACGGCTCCTACTCAGCTTCGCCCCCCTGGAAAAGATCGAAGGGTAGCGGTCAGCTATCAGCGGTCAGCGGTCAGCTATCGGCTAGGTGCTTCGTTCGCAAGGTTTTTCGTAGCTGTTGTCCAGCTGACCAGGTCTTTCGGCTGATACCACGATTCATCTAGATGCTCCCCCTTCCCCTCAAACCGTTTTCCGGATGGGCGGATGGGAATTTGAATGTTAGTTAGTGAACCAAGCACTTAGCTGAAAGCTGATAGCTGACCGCTGAACGCCCAAACATTGACAGAATTCCCCCTGGGAGAGATGATAGGCCCCGATTTCCAAGTAGGAGGCACTAAAGTGAAAGCCGCTGTCCTCTACGAGGCAGGTCAACCCCTGGTGATCGAGGATGTGGAGCTGGACGACCCCAAGGCCGGGGAGGTGATGGTCAAAGTCGGGGCGGCGGGTATCTGCCGCAGCGACCGCCACTTCATGCATGGCGACGCCAAGATTCCACTGCCAGTGGTGTTGGGCCACGAAGGGGCCGGTACGGTGGAAAAGGTGGGGCCGGGGGTCACCTCGGTCAGGCCGGGCCAGCAGGTAATCTTTTCCTTCGTGCCTGCCTGCGGCCATTGCAAGTCCTGCCGGGAAGGCAACGCCAACCTTTGCGACACCCACATGTCCACGGGCGCCTTTATGTATGACGGCACCTGCCGCCTGCACAAGGGAGAACAGCCTATTCACCATATGGGCAAGGTTGCCTGCTTCGCGGAAGCCGCGGTGCTTCCCGAGACCGGCTGCGTGCCGACTTCCGCAACGATTCCCATGGACATTGCCGCGATGATCGGCTGCTGCGTCCCCACCGGGGTCGGCGCCGCCCTGTACTCCGCCGACGTCAAGCCCGGCAGCACCGTGGCGGTGGTGGGCTGCGGCGGAGTTGGCCTCAATGTAATCATGGGCGCGAAACTGGTCAACGCCGCCAAGATCATCGCCGTGGACATCCGGGAGAGCCAGCTTGAGTTCGCCATGAAGTTCGGCGCCACCCACTCGGTGAACGCCTCCGACCGGGACCCGGTGGCCCAAGTGAAGGAGCTTACCGGCGGAAAAGGCGCCGACTACACTTTCGAGGTCTTCGGCTCCGCCGACACCGTCAAGGCCGCCTACGACATGAGCGCGAAGAGGGGCACCGTGACGGTGGTGGGCATCGCCCCCGCGGGCGCCGAGGCCGCCATCAACGCCGTGGACCTAGTGCGCAACGAGAAGACGCTGCGGGGCACCTACTACGGCTCCGCCCGCTCTCAAGTGGACATGCCCGAGATGGTCGACCTGTACCTTTCCGGTAAGCTGCCCCTGGACGACTTGGTGGTCCGCCACTACACCCTGGACCAGATCAACCAGGCCTATGGCGACATGGACCGGGGCGAGGTGGGCCGGGGCGCGATAATGTTTTCTTAGCACTCAGCTGTCAGCCGTCAGCTTTCAGCTATTGGTGGCCGGACCGTTCCCGGTCCGTGCCATCCGAGATGGGGCCGACCATAGGCTCGAACCGTTCAATCCAAAGCCATCCCAGAGGAGTTGCAGCTATGGAGACCGAGTTTGTCGTGGCGAGGCTGTTTCACATCGTGTTCGGCGTGTTTTGGGCGGGGTCCGCGATGTTCATGGCCGTGATTCTGGAGCCTCGACTTCGGGCTTTGGGGCCCACGATTCAGGGTCCGGTCATGGCGGCCCTGACGCCGATCCTGGTCCCGGTAATGCTCATCAGCGCCACTATCACGATTGTAAGCGGTGGGTACCTTACGGAAAAGCTCTGGGTGGACCTGGACTTCTTTTTCGACAGCGGCTGGGGCCGGGCTATGATCATCGGTATCGTGGCGACGGCTATAGCGTTTGCCTCAGGCATCACAACGTCGTTTCAGGGTAAGAAGATGATCCGCATGGGCGCCACCATTCAGGGCCGGCCGCCCACTCCCGAAGAGATAGGCGCCCTGACCAAGCAGGGTGCACTCCTCAGGCTGTTGGGGCGCACCACCGCCGTTTTCACCCTCATCGCGGTTGGGACCATGGCGTCCGCTAGATTCCTGATCTGAGCAGGTGTCTCAGGCCCACGGCGGGCGCATAGCTATCAAATGGGTCCGCGACAAAGCCGGGACAGCGCACGTGGAGAACGCAGAGCCATGAACAGTTCTGGTCGGTTTCTCCGCGCTCCCCGTTATTTCCGCGTTCATGTCAAAGACTCCAGGAGTGGAGCAATTTGGCGTCAAAGGTGATCGCCGGATGAAACCGGCACCAGGAAGCTTGAGACTTGCCGGGCCGCTTTCGCCGAGACTTTCACCAACGAGACAGGAAGAGCGGCCTGTGCCAATGGTGATCGCGGGTCGCCAGAATAACGACGAGTAACACCAAGGAATGAAATGGAAGGTGTAGTAATCAAGCTGACGGAGAGGGAAGCGGATTTGGAGTCGGCCTTCGCGCTGCGCTTCCAGGTCTTCGTGGGCGAGCAGTCGATCGCGCCCGGGGAAGAGCTGGACGAGGCCGATGCCACCGCCACCCACGCGGTGGCCCTGCACCACGGACAGGTGGTCGGCACCGGGCGGCTCGTGGCCACGAGTGCCACCAGTGTCAAGATCGGCCGCATGGCCGTGGACGCTGCCTGGCGGCGGCGGGGAATCGGCGGGCGCATTCTGGAGTTCCTGGAAGAGACCGCCCGGGCCCACGGCGCAAACCTCAGCGTGCTCCACGCACAGGAGTACGTCAAAGGGTTCTACGCGGCCCGCGGCTACCGGGAGCACGGCGAGACCTTTCTGGAGGTCAACATCCCCCACGTGGAGATGCGGAAGGAGCTGTAGAGCCGTCAGCGGTCAGCTATCAGCTCCCCTTACGCGCCGGGTACCGCCTCGACTACCCGGACCTCGATCTTGGCGATGTGGCTGGTGGGCAGGTCGCCCAGGGCCTTGCGCCCGGGCGAGGCGAACCAGGCTGCCTCTTTCTCCGGTATCTCCTCGGCGCTATTGAAGCGGCGCACCCAGATGAACTCGGTCCGGGCGGCGTTGACCCAGGTGTGCTCCACCGGTATGCCAAGCTCGGCGTGCAAGGGCCGGATCTTCTCCTCGAACAGCTTGAGCCAGGAGTCCATCATTCCCCGGTTGATGGTGTAAATGCGTAGCTGAGAAACCATACGGTGCTGCCTCCATACTAGAATGAGGGGTCGGCTATCAGCTATCAGCGGTCAGCTGGCCGGGAACCCACAGGTCACTTCCGAATGGACCGTTCACTTGCAAGGGGGGGGTAGGGTGCTGATAGCTGATAGCTGATAGCTGACTGCTCTAATTCACCTCATACTGTTTGATCGCGTCTTGACTGAACTTCAGGCCCAGGCCCGGTTTCTTTGGCACCACGAGGTTTCCATCCTCCAGGGCCGGGGTCTCCTCGAACAGCCGCAGGGACCACGGCATGTACTCCACCGTCAGGCCGTTGGGTATGGCTGCCACCAGTTGGACATGGATTTCGGGAATCAGGTGGCTGACCACCGGCAGGTTGAAGGCCTCGGCCATCCCAGCTACCTTCAGCCATTGGGTAATGCCGCCAACCCGCAGCAGGTCGATCATCACTATGTCGATGGACCGGGCCTCCAGCATGTGGCGGAACGGGATGATTCCGTAGTGGTACTCCCCGGCGGCGATCGGAGTGGCCAGGGCATCGGCGACCCGGGCCAGCCCCGGAAAATCGTCGTGGGCCACCACGTCTTCCAGCCAGAACAGGTGATACTCCTCCAGCCTGCTTCCAATCGAGATGGCCTGGCGCACGTCCCATAGCTGGTTGATGTCGCACATCAGGTCGATGTCCTCGCCGATACCCT
>CAJWBT010000123.1 GCA_913020235.1 uncultured Chloroflexota bacterium | reverse complement strand
CCTCTCCGATCCCAAGGGAGCCTTATGCGGCAAGCTCCTGGCCGACTTGGGCGCTGATGTGGTGCGGGTGGAGCCTCCTCCGGACGGCGACCCCATGCGGGGCCTTCCTCCCCTGTCCAGCGACGGCGGTGACACAGAGAGTCTCTTCTTCTGGTATTTCAACACCAACAAGCGGTCCGCGATCCTTGACCTGGGCAGCGCCGGCGACCGGCAGCGTTTCCTGAAGCTGGTAGCCGCGGCGGATGTGCTGCTGGAGTGCTTCCCGCCCGGACATCTGGCCTCCTTGGGCCTGGGAGACGAGGCGCTGTTCCAGGCCAACCCCAGCCTGGTCCTGGCCTCCGTGACATCTTTCGGCCAGACGGGCCCTCACCGGGACTTCGACGCCTCCGATATTGTGGCGTGGGCCATGGGCGGGGTCATGAGTCTCAGCGGCGACCCCGCCCGGGAGCCCCTGACCGCCGGGGCCAACCAGGCCTACCAGGTCGCCTCGGTATGGAGCACCATAGCCATCCTGGCGGCCCTTGTACGGCGCGGGGCCACGGGCCAAGGAGCACGCCTGGACATCTCCGCCCAAGAGGCGGTGGTGGACATGTCCGAGACAGCTCACATCTACTACCTGTACGAGAAGAAAACCACTATTCGAAACAAGAGCGACCACCCTCTGGTGTGTCCTTTTCGCAACGTCAAGGCCAAGGACGGTTACGTCTTTGTGGGAGCGGCAACCCAGCAACAGTGGTCAACGCTCGTGGAGTGGATGGCGGAGACGATATCCGTGGAGGCGGTGCGGGACCCTAGCCTCAATAGCTTACCTGAACGCGTCAACAACCGGGACAGGATCAACGCGGTGGTGTTGGAGTGGGCGCGACACTTGACGGGTCAAGAGATGTTCACTCAGGGCGCCGAGCGGAACATTCCCAATGCCCCCATCAGGCGCATGTCGGAGGTGGTGTCCGATCAGCAGCTGGCCACTCGAAACTACTTCATCCCGGTGCCTGATCCCCGAGAGGGCCGTCAAGATCAAGCTCACCTTTACCCCGGTCTCCCATTCAGGAGCCGGCAGGGCCCCCTGCGCCGGGGGTCCACTCCCGCACCCGCATTGGGAGCGCATACCAAGGAGGTCCTCCAGGATTGGGACCAGCCCCGCTCCCATCAAGCTCTCAAGGCCATCCAGGAGAAACGTCTTCCTTTGGAGGGGCTCAAGGTGTTGGACCTCTCCTGGATGATGGCCGGGCCCACCATGGCCCGTGTCCTGGCGGACCTGGGGGCCACAGTCATCAAGGTGGAGCCTCGGGAGACTGGCGATCCCTGGCGGATGGCTCCACCGTTCGTGGGCGGTGAGCCCCATATAAACCGCAGCGGCACCTTCCATGAAGCCAACCGCGGCAAGCTGAGCCTCACCATGGACCTGAAGCAGCCTCGGGCCAAGGAGTTGCTTCTCGACCTGGCGCGCTGGGCGGATGTGTTCCTGGAGAACTTCACCAGCGGCACCCTGGATCGCCTTGGCATCGGGTATGACGTCCTCTCCCAGGCAAACTCCCGCCTCATACTGGCCAGCCTCTGCGGCTACGGGCAGACCGGCCCCCGGCGGCACTGGCCCAGCTTTCATCCGACCAGTTCCGCCCTTTCCGGGCTCATCCACCTCTTCGCCTACACCGATAGCGAGCCAATGGGATTCGGCAATGCCTACATGGACTACCTGGTCGGCTTCATGGGAGCCATCGGCGTCCTGGAAGCTTTGCTGCGTCGGGACTCCACTGGGGAGGGCGACCATGTGGACGTCTCTCAGCTGGAATCCGGGGTGACGCTGGCCGGGCCGGAATTCCTTCAGTGGGTGGTCAACGGTGAGGATGCGGAGCCCCTGGGAAACCGGTCGGGAGCCCTGGGAGCTCTTCTCCAAGGGTGCTATCGCTGCCAAGGCGATGATAGCTGGATCGTGGTGACAGCCCCCGATCAGGCGGCCCTGGACTCCCTGGCCCGAGTAGTGGGCTTGGACTCTATCAACGGCCCGCCCTCTCCAGACCAAGTGGAGGCCGCCCTGGGGCGCTGGTCCCAGGACCAAGAACCCTGGGAAGCCATGCGACGCCTCCAGTGTGCCGGGGTGCCCGCGGGGGTGGTGGCCCATGGGCCGGACATGGTGGATCGGGACGAGCACCTAAAGGCCCGCCAGATGTTCGTCACCGTGGACCACCCGGAGATGGGGCCCGCTCCCCTGCCACGGTGCCCCTTGATGCTGGACGGCCAGCCTCTGCCGGTGCGCAGCCCAAGCCCTCTCTTGGGAGAGCACACGGAGTGGGTCCTGCGGGAAGTTCTGGGCCTGACCGAGGAGGAATACCTGGAGCATGTGGTGCAGGAAGTGGTGTAGCATAACTCAACTTGGGCACGCGTCGCCCCATCAGTTTGGGGCAACCTTCTAGCCGGGCCGTCGGACCCCCTGAACTCCAGTTTCCGCGAGGATAGCGATGCCGGACACCGCTCTCGGTGACATCAAGGTTCTCGATCTCACCCACTACATCGCCGGGCCATACTGCACTAAACTCCTGGCTGACTTCGGCGCGGAGGTTATCAAGATAGAGCCGCCGGGCCGCGGAGACCCTGCACGCGGTGTGGGGCCCTTCTACCGGGACGAGCCGCACCCTGAAAAGAGCGGGCTGTTCCTCCACCTCAATATCAACAAGCTAGGCATAACCCTCAACCTGAAAACTCCAGGGGGAGTCCGTATTTTCAAAGAGCTGCTCGAGGATGCGGATGTGGTGGTCGAGAGCTTCGCGCCCCGGGTCATGCCCAGTCTTGGCCTGTCGTATGAGGAGCTGGCCAAAGTCAACCCCAGGGTAATCATGACCTCAATCTCGAATTTTGGCCAGACCGGGCCCTACCGGGACTTCGTGGCTACAGAGCTTACCCTGTTTGCCATGGAAAGCCAGATGGCCCGTACCGGTCTGCTCGACCGGGAGCCCATATACCTGGGTGGCGCGGTATCCCAGTACCTCGCGGGGAACACGGCCGCTCTGGCTACCATGGCGGGAATCATGGGGGCCCGGCTTCAGGGGGAGGGGCAGCAGATAGATATCTCCATCGTGGAATCCTGGTTGGGCACGGGGGCCGGCATTGCATCACTCACAAAATACGTCTACAGCGGGCTGGTGGAGAAGCGGTCTAGTGCGACCGGGCGGATCTTCCCGGCGCAGGACGGTTTCGTACATTTTGTCGCCGCCGGAGCCGGCGCCGGGCCTCCCCCCCAGCGGGAGTGGGGCCGGCTGGTGAAGCTGCTGGACATGCCGGAGTTGCTAGACGACGAGCGCTTTGCTACCTTCGCCGCCCGGTCAGAAAACGTGGGCGAGCTTCTGGATTTGGTTCGCCCCTGGCTCACGCAACGTAGCAAGTTCGAGATCACCCGCCTGTCACAGGCGGAGCGAGTGTTCGCCGCACCGCTTCTGACGGTGGATGAGGTGGTGAACGATCCACACAATGAGGCGAGAGGGTTCTTCGAAGAGGTAGACCATCCCGCCACGGGTCCGCTGAGGTACCCCGGAGCGCCGGCCAAGATGACGGAGACTCCCCGGCAGGTCATCCGGCCCGCGCCCCTGCTGGGGCAGCACAATGAAGAGATGTACTCTGGCCGCCTCGGGTATTCCAAGTTTGACCTGGTGCGGCTGCGGGAAGCTGGAATAATTTGAGTCCAGCGAACCCCGCCCTTGGGCGCGGCAAGGAGATGCTGATGTCAAGACTTCCTCTTGAGGGAATCCGGGTCATTGATGGAGGAGACGTTCTTGCCGGGCCATACGGCTGTATGCTTCTGGGCGATCTGGGAGCGGAGGTTATCCGCGTGGAGAGTATCCAGCGCGGGGCAAGGTGGAGGGGCCAGCTCAGAGCGCCTGCCACCAGACCGGCGGCGATCAGCCCGGCCAACTGGACCTATCCCGACGGCATTCCAGGAGAGCGGCCCTACAACCGGGAGCCGAAATACAACGGCTCTAACCGGAACAAGCTGGGCATTACGTTGAACCTCGCCCACCCCAGGGGTGTCGAGCTTTTCAAGCAGCTAATAGCGGTGAGCGACGTGTGCATCGAGAATTACGCCGCGGGAGTATACGAAAAGCTTGGTTTGGGATATGAGGTGCTATCCGGCATCAACCCGGGTATCGTGGTAGTCTCCATGCCGCTATTGGGCAATACCGGGCCATACCGGTCACATCGTGGCATGGGCACCGACCTTGATGCCTTGTCAGGGCATATCAGCTTGAGGGGCTACTCCGACGGCGATCCTACTCAGGTCCAGCCTCACTACCATTCCGATAGCGTGTCCGGCATCACCGCGGCCTTCGCGGCCCTGGCCGCCCTCAACTACCGCCGGCGCACCGGCAAGGGACAATTCATCGATGTGAGCGAGGGTGAAACGTTCTTGCCTCATCTGGGGGAAGCCTTCATGGACTACACCATGAACGGTCGAGTCGGGCATCCCATGGGAAATGCGCACCCTACCATGGCGCCCCACGGCTGCTACCGCTGCCAGGGCGAGGACGCGTGGGTAACCATCGCCGTTCCCAACGACGATGTTTGGGCGCGCTTCCGTCACGCCATCGGGGACCCCGCCTGGGCCGAAGAGGACCGGTTCGCCGGCGCCTCAAGCCGCTGGGAGAACCAGGCAGAGCTGAACCCGCTCATTCAGCAGTGGACCATCCAGCGCAGTCCCTACGAGGTCCTGCATCTACTCCAAGACGCGCGGGTCCCGGCGGGCCCCGTCCTGAACGTCGATGAAGTCCTCACCGACCCTCAGATGAGGGAGCGCGGCTTCTTTGAGCTGGCCACTCACAAAGAGGCGGGGACCCACCTTTATCCCCGGCCGTCCTGGAAGTTCAACAAGACCCCGCTGAGCATACGAATGCTGGGGAACTGTCTCGGTGAGCACAACTCCCAGATACTGGGTGGCCTCCTGGGGCTCGACGAAGGGCAGATAGCGGAGTTGGAGCGGCAGCAGATCATCGGCACGGAATACCTGCAGGCGGCAGACCAATAGGGCCGATGCGCTGCTCCTGCCGCCTCCGATCTATCTTGCGCGGGGATCGCGGGCAGAGATGGCCGTCAGCCCCCGGAGGGCAACTCCTCCGCTGGGCCCGCCCAGACCCGCTGCCGGGTAATATCGGCCGAGGGGCCACACGGCCGTGGCTCCTCGGGTTGCGCCCTATCCCTCCCGGTTTACAGGCGTATGAGCCGGGCCATGCGCTGCTTGTGGTAGATGGCGTCTCCCAGGTACTGCTGGAAGGTACGCGCCCGCTTGGTGTAGTGGGTGAGGCCGAAATCCAGGTCCACGCCGATGCCGGCATGAACGTTGTGAGTGGCGTCGCAGGCCTTGGAGAAGCCTACGCTGGCTACCGCCTTGGCCATTGATATCCCGAGGGGAGCGTCCGCGTGCCCGTTGTCCAGCCTCCACAGGGCCTCGTAGGCCGCCCAAGTGGCAGAGTCGGCCTCGGTCAGGGCGTCAATCACGTCGGTCTGGACCCATTGGAATGTCCCGATGGGGACGCCGAAGGCGATGCGTGTCTGGCTGTACTCTCTGGCCATCTCGTACACCTTCTGGGCGCCCCCGGCCATGTAAGCACAGAGGACTGCGGTGGCCCGGTCCGTGGCGCGCTCGACGGCCGGCCAGGCCTCGCCAATAGGTCCCAGGACGCCGGAAGGTGGCACCTCGACGCCGTCGAACTTGACCTCGCACACCTTGTCCCCGATCCACCCGCTTTGCAAGCGGACGGATACACCCCGTGCGTTCTTGTCTACCAGAAACAGGGAGATGCCTTGCTCCGGCGAAGGCCCCTCAGAGGTACGGGCGACCACCAGTATCTGGTCGGCAACGTGGGCCCAGGGTATGAATAGCTTGGTGCCGTTGAGGACGTAGTTCCCGTTGCTCTGGGAGGCCGGCATGTGGATGGCGCCGGGGCCCCAACCGTACTGCGGCTCCGTGAAAGCAAAGGAGACGATCTGCTGTCCCGTGGCGATGGCCGGCAGGAGGGCTTTCCTCTGGGAGTCGTCCCCGGCCTCAAGGATGGCGTGAGCACTCAGGACCGCCGAGTCCAGATGGGGGCTGGAGCAAGCGTAGTATCCCAAGACCTCGTAGATGACGCCCAAATCGGTGAAAGATAGTCCGGTGCCGTCGTACTCCTCGGGGATCACCATTCCTGCCCATCCCAGCTCGCATATCCGCCGCCAGAGCTCGGGGTCAAATCCGGTGGGGCTGTCGTCGATCTCCAGCACCCGCTCCTTGGGTAGTTCCGCATCCATGAACTCGGTGGCCATGCTTTTGAGCATGACTTGCGACTCGTTGAGCGATAGGTCCATGGTAACCTCCTTGTGAGTGTGTCGCTCGATTGGGTTGCTCGCAGCCGGGGCTTCACGCCCTTCCTCCAGCCCCCACTGCCCGCATCTAGAACATGGTCACCTGTCCGGTGAGACGCCGGCGGGAGCACCACGAGGAGGTGGCGCCCCTTCTCCTTTCCTCTGGCTCAGCCCCAGGTGCATTGCCACTGCCCTTGCCTGGACCTCTGGGCCGCCGGTGGGATTCTGTCTGGCCAGGCTCCGCCGCTGCTGGACCTCGAACCTTCCCCAGAAAGGGGCACGAGGGTCATGATGGTCCAGGAGGGCGTACATTCCCATGACATCCCGAATGAGCCGGGAGAGGCGCAGAGCAGCGCGCTTCTCCATAAGGGCAGCTTGGGCCGGGTGGTAGGTGAGCTGCCGTCCTGTGGAGGCCATCCAGGCATTCCGCGTTCTAAGCAGGCGCGTGAGCTGGCTATCAATGTACGCCTCCACCAGGAGTTGCTGGAGGAAAGGCTCCTGGATCAGAGTGACTCCATCCTGGGCTGTTTCACGCGCGTATTGGAAGAGGTCGGCCAACTCCTGGTCCTCGGCAGGAGGATACTCGGCCACCACCTCCGCCGGGGCGGCCTGCATCAGGAGCCACCCCTCACCCTCCTCCCCCAGCAGACAGCGAGGGGGGACCACCACGTTGTCGAAGGTGACCC
>CAJWBT010000122.1 GCA_913020235.1 uncultured Chloroflexota bacterium | reverse complement strand
TGCACGTTCTGCGTGCACCGGTTGGAGAAGGGTCTCAAGCCGGCCTGCGTCGCCAACTGCCCTGCCTTCGCTCTGAGTTTCGGTGACCTGGACGATCCTGAAAGCGACGCTTCCAAACTTCTGGCCAAGAACCGCTCTTTCCGCCTGGAGGAAGGATTCAACACCAAACCGAGGGTGTACTACATCGGGGCCCCGGAACCCGGGTTCGATGTCCGGCAAATAGAAGCCGTGACCGCAAGGGAGTGAACATGGCTACGAGATCGGTGACCAGGCTTCCCTACGGAGTGGGTCAAACGAGCCCATCATTCTTCCTGCTCGTGGCCGGACTGCTGGCTCTCGTGGGGTGGGGGATTTATGCCTACACTCGCCAGTTTACCGGAGGCTTGTCGGAAACCGGCCTGAGGGATTTCGGGACCATGGGTGGCGCAACCTGGGGACTATACATCGTTGTTATGGTCCACTTCGTTGGCGTGAGTCTGGTGGGGATCACCCTGGCCGTCCTGATCCGGCTCTTCAACCTGGAGCACCTTCGGCCCATCGCACGGATGGCTGGCGCCCTCACGGTGATCGCCCTGATGTTGGGCGGTATTACCGTCCTGGTCGACCTGGGGCAGCCGGGGCGGGGCCTCGTTAACCTGCTCAGGTTTGCCCGGCCTGGGTCTCCATTCTTCGGCACCTTCTCGTTGGTGTTTACCGGGTATATGTTTGCCAGCGTGGCATATCTCTTCCTGGACGGGCGCCGCGATGCCGCCTTGCTGGCCCAGCGGCCTGGCCGGCTTCAGGCGATGTACCGCCTGTTTGCTATGGGATATCACGATACGCAGGAGGAGAGGGACCGGCACCGGAGGACAACATTCTGGCTGGCCCTGGCGATCGTGCTCGTCGTGATCGCGGCCATGTCGACCGAGGGTTTTGTCTTCGGCCTTCAGGGCGCCGCCGCCGGGTGGTTCAGCGCCCTCCAGGCTCCAGCCTTCATTATCCTGGCCGGGGTATCGAGCATCGGACACCTCATTGTCATCGCGTGGCTCGCCAGGCATTACCTCGGTCTTCATGACCAGATCACCATCCGGCAGTTCGCCTGGTTGGGCAATTTCCTCTGGATACTGGTGGGAATCTACCTGTACCTCATGGTGGTCGAACTGCTCACCGGCCTTTACCAGGGCCACCACCACGAGACCCGGGTGACCGACGCCCTGTTGACCGGAGACTACGCCTGGCTCTTCTGGCTGACGGTAGGCCTCCTAGTAGTCTCTTTCGGGATCCTCGTGGCCCAGTTCTTGTTCAAGCGTTACTCCATGTTGCTCATCGCCCTGGTCGGCCTGATGGTGGGAACCGCGGGCATCGGGAAACGGTACCTTATCGTGGTCCCCTCCCAGACCCACGGCCGGCTGTTGCCCTACCTGGAGGGGTCGTACACTCCCTCCTGGGTGGAGATTTCGGTGATTGCGGGACTCATGGCCTTTGGTGCTCTGGCCCTGGTGCTCTTTTTCAAGGTGTTTCCCATCATGGACGTGGCCCGGAGCCAGGACCAAAACCAGGAAGGAGGCTGATCTGTGCGGCGTATACTATTCTTTTCAACGCTGATAGTGGGGTTGGCCCTCGCGGTCACGGGTTTCGCTCTGGCCGCACCGATCGGCGCCAACACCGGTCCCGAATTCAGCAATCCTAGGCTGGAATTCGCGCCGGCATTGTTCATTGTCGGCATTATCCTGACCTTCTCCTCGGCGGTGGTCTATGAGGTGTTTCCCAACCATCGCGGCAAGTGACGTGGTCTCGGTGAAGACGGCCTATGACTCTCTACACTCGAAGCCCTAACGGTGTGAACGGCAGGCGGGGCTCCACCGCCTTGCCGGACCTTACGCACCGGCGTCAGGCCGCCTACCGGCTCTTCAGCCAGAGCCTGGTGTATCCGGACACCACGAGGCTGGAGACCATCGGGATCGTCGCCGGAGAGCTGGCCCGCCAGAGCGAGCCGTGGGCTGCCTTCGCCTTTTTCCAGGAGTGGAAGCAGTTTCTTCGCGCCCTGTCGGGCTTGAGCCGCCAGGAGGCCACCGCCCTCCAGGGCGAGTACATCTCCAGCTTCCAGGTCAACCGCCCGAGCGTCCCCTGCCCCATTTACGAGTCGGTCTATTTAGCGGAGAAACCTGCCGCCGCGGCCATGCTGCTGGCCCAACTGGAGGTCGATTACGCTCGCGCGGGCCTTGTTGCCTCCCAGTCGCCACGCCAAGCGCCGGACCATGTGGCCGTGGAGCTGGAGTTCATGAGCTTTCTTTGCGCGCAAGAGGCGGAAAGCTGGGAAGCTGAAGACATACGCCAGGCCCGCACCTTCCTGAGGAAGGAGCGTAGGTTCTTGAAAGCCCACCTGGAGCGCTGGATCCCAGCATTCGCGGGCAGGGCGAAAGCACTGAACCCCGACGGCGTTTTCGCCAGCGCGGCCCAGGCGGTCGCGGCGTTCATCGTTCACGACGGCGACCTGATCGACGGCCTGCTGCGCCGGTTCGAGGGTGTCCGGGAGGTTCCATGAACTCAAAGAATCCTAGCAACGGAGTGCACGGGCCGGTGGCTGCCCTCGCGATGGCGAGGGATTGCCGGAGGGACTCGGCCCCGTCCACCGCCGTCCTGCTTTGCCGGGACCTCCAGAAGCTGGGTAACGGCCTGGACCTTCGAGGGCTCTGCTATTGGCTTGAGCACGGGCACGAGGAGCTTCGGGCGCGGATAACTGTGGGCCTGTGCCGTACCCCCGGCGAGGTCCGGCACGCCGGCGACGCCGGAGTTCAACGCATCGTCCTGGGTCTATGTGCTCTGGATCACTCCGAAGTTGAGTTGCAATTCGAGGCCCGGAAGGCCGGGTTGGACCCCCTGGGCATCGAAGCCGTGGACCTCGGAGCCTTCTGCTCCCTGGTAGAGGGGTCCGGCAGCGGAACCAGAAAGGCCAAGCTTCTGCTGGCCGCCGCTGTCGCGAAAGTACGAGCCTATCCGGGAAGTACCCCCGAGAATGTCAAACCGTGCCTGGCTCCCCTGACCCAAAAGGTCGGTCGCCGCGCGCTGTTCACCTTGCCGCCCATTCAGTACCAGGTAGTGGCCTCCATAGACGGCCGCCGCTGCGTGGCCGACTCGGGATGTTCCCTCTGTGTTCAGGCCTGCCCTCGGGACGCGATGGCCGGCGCCGGAGGACGCATCGAGATAAGCCGGTCGGCGTGTGACGGATGCGGCAGCTGCCTGGCGGCATGCCCCAAGGACGCCATTCGCCTCCCGGGGAGTTCCCCCGCCGAAATCGAGGCCCAGATTGGAGCCCTGCTGGCAGCAGATTTCATCCAAGATACCGGCCAAGATACCGGCCAAGACACCGGCGACCGGCCGGAGCGCAGAATCCTGTTCACCTGCCGGAAGGGTATCCAAGCGATCGAGTGGGTGGGGCCGGGAGGTGTGGGTGCGTCGCCCCATTGGCTGCCCGTGGTGGTGCCCTGCGCGGGAATGGTCCCGGCAGGCTGCATCCTGAGCTGCGTGGCCTCCGGAGTGCAGGTGGGTTTGACGGCCTGTGGTGATGCCTGCTCTCCCGGTCAACGAGCGGCCGCCGCGGAGAGGGTAGGCTACTGCCAGGAACTGCTTCGGTCGTTTGGCCTCTCGCCCGGGCTGGTCAGCCTCGTGAGCCCTGAAGATGAGCCTGAACAGTTCGAGGCAAGCGCGATACCTCGGGGGTTTGAGTCCGCATCGGCCGAGGCCGCGGCGCCTCATGGCGGCATGTTCGGTCCGGCGGCGTTGGGCTTGGCCCTTCGCACGCTGAAAGAAAGATACGGCTCACCGGCCACCCTTTCACTTGACCATCCGGGCTCTCCGGCGGGGGTCGTAGAGGTCGATCCGGAACTGTGCACCGCGTGCGGCGCTTGCGCCGAAGCCTGCCCAACGGGAGCCTTGGAGTTCCAGAGCGATGACGAAGGAGTTGAACTCGTTTTCGACGGAAGCCGGTGCGCCGCCTGCGAACTGTGCCTCCCTGCGTGTCCGGAAAACACCGCCGGGGCTATCTACGTGAAGCGGACGACGGACTTCGCCCGCCTCACCGAGGGGCCGGTAACTCTCTACCGGGACCGGCAGGCCCGCTGCGAAGCATGCGGTGCTCCCATAGCGGCCCTGAGCATGCTCAGCAGGATAGCGTCGCTACTGGGCGAGGAGGACACTCCGCTGGTCCGGCAGCTCGGCCGGTACTGCGTGTCGTGCAAGGGGAGTACCGCTGGCTGGGGCGGCCGCGCCTGATCCTTCGCCTTGGGGATAAGGCATACCACAAGAAGCCGTCCCACGGGTCATTCCGGCTTTCGCCGGAATGACGAGGGCGAGGGAGCGGGCTGAGGCTGCCTCCCTCACTTCCTCAGAATTCCCCAGGGCGAACGGGAGCTGACATCCGCGTTCAAGATGCGATTGCCCTCTCCGGCCTACCTTGAGTTGCCGGCGGCGGCGCGATCACCGAGCCTTGACCGGAGCCCCGAGCTTGCCCGACCGGACTCATGGGCTATTGCGCCGGCTGCTTCGGCCTTCCGGGACCAAGCGGACACTTGATGCTTGCGCTACCCTATGCCCCGCTAGAGAGCACGCGGCACAACCATCCCTCCGGCGGCTCTTCCTCTTTTACCCGCTGCACGAGCTGAGCGAACTCCGGCCCGATCAAGACCTGGTCGGCGGTCGGATACAGGACCATCTCCTCTTTGGTGCCGTGCTCCCCCAGGACAACGATAACGGCCGCAAGCGCGGCCTCGAGATCCGCGGTAGAGGCCCCGCTCGCGATGAGGCCGTGAACGGCGTTCATGAGCCGGGCAATCTCGCCGTGGTCCTGGTACATCACTTCCACCGGGGACGCCAAGCCCCGCGTCGCCACCTCGGGGAATAGGATCGCCTCTTCTACGTACATGTGACGGTGCAGGGCCTTCGCGGCCTCCTCGAAGGGCTCCGCATTTACCTGGCCGGCGGCCAGAAGCGCCTGGAACCGCTCGAATCGGTCGTCGATCCAGCGGTGTTCCGGCTCAAGGACTTCGGTGATGGTCTCTGGTTGGGTCATGGATTTCGTCCTCCCTTGGTCTAGATCTGTGAGACTAGCTGGAGAAGTACTTGGCCTCCAGCTCCTGGAACTTGGCGGTGTCTTCGCCGTCCACGCCACGGCTGAGGGCGCCGCGGACGAACGGATTACCGGCGTTACGGCTCTCGAAGTCATCGACCGCTTGGGCCCCTCTCTCCATGAAGTCCTTGACGAAGTCGTACAGGGCTACGTAGGTCACCCGGTGGGTAATGCCCGGCACCCAGGCGATGGTGACCCCCAGCTCCAGTAGCTCCTCATTGGTGAGGGGGGTGGGCATGTGGCCCTGCATCACCGAAAAGGGGCCGGAGATGGCCTGGCGGGTTCGCTTGATCTCCTCGGCGGAGCGGGGCGCCGAGAACTGGACCCAGTCCACTTTGCCCAGGTCTTTGTAGGCGGTCATGCGGCGTATCGCGTCCTCCAGGCCGGCGCCTTCCGACTCCCCTGCGTAGCACTGGGCCATGACGACGAAGTCGGGGTCCAGCTCGTTTTTCATGTCCACGGCGGCGGAGTAGCGGCCCAGGACGATATCCAGGTCCTCCAGCACGATACCGCCGGAGCCGGTGCCGCGTTTGCGCTCGATGGCCTGGTCGTCAATGCGTACGCCCGCCACGCCGGCCCGGATGCACTCCCGGACCATCCGGCGCACGGCCATGATGCCGCCGTGGCCGGTGTCGCCGTCCATGATGATGGGGAAATTGACCGCCCGGGCGATCCAGCCGGCCACCATCAGGCATTCCGACAGGGTCGCCACTCCCACATCGGCCAGCCCGGTGTAGGAGCCTACGACGCCGGAGGTGCCGCTAAACCCGGCTTCGGTACCCGCGGCCTCCATGACCCGTCCCAGGGCCACGCTGGGCGGGTGCATGACTGTCATGACCTTGCCCTGGCGGTGGATAAGCTGGCGGAGCTGGGTGGTGGCTTTGGCTGCTGACACAGTTTACCTCCCCGGTATCAATCAGAAGAATCGAAGAGTGGGACCTTTTGGGCGGGGAACCCTCGCTCAAGACCCGGTGAGCACCACCTCGTCACCCTGCACGTCAAAGCGGTGAGCTAGCCCTTCCGACGCCCAGTCCATGTAGCTTAACGCGTCGTCGAAGCGGGCGTCTCCCTGATGCAGCACCTCGGGCCTGAGCTGCTTGTCGATCAGCACCGGAAGGAAGGACACCCGTTGGACCCCCTCTTTCGAAAGCACCGCCCGGGCGATCAGGCTTCGCTTGCCGGCCGCGCCGTAGGGCAGACGCGGGTACTCCGGGTCCAGCTCGATGCCGTAGCGTTCCAGCATGGCCTTGGAGGTGCCCGCGCTGGACATCATGAAGTTGCTCAGGCTGTAGAAACAGGCCTTCCCCTGGTACAGCTCGATGCCCTTGGGAACGTGGGCGTGATGGCCCAAAATGAGGTCTGCCCCTGCCTCGAAGGCGGCATGGGCGGCCAACGGCTGGTAGTCCGCGATGACGCGGGGGATGAAGTGGATGCCCCAGTGGATGGAGAGCACCACCACGTCGGCCTGCTGCCGGGCCTTCTGGATATCCTCCCGCAGCATCTCCAGGTCGTCCTCGTAGGGGATGGTGACCACCCGGGGCGGTGTGCCCGCCTGGTACTCCTGGGCCTCGTAGTAGGTGTGGGCTCGCAGCGGCGCGACCCCTACCTTGTTTGGTTCCGCGGCGTACCCGTCCCGCAGGACGGAGCAGCGGGCCAGGAACGCCACCCGGACCCCGTTCCGCTCCAAGATGGCGGGTTGCCTCGCCTCGTTCAGGTTCGCGCCCGCGCCTGCGGTCTGGATGCCCAGCTCCTGCATCAGCTCGCGGGTGTCCATCAGAGCATCCTCTCCCCAGTCCATGGCGTGGTTGCTGGCCAGAGATACCACGTCGAACCCGCAGTCGGTGAAGATCGACGCCATACTGGGCGCCAGCCGGCTGTGGTGCCCGCCGGAATGTATCTGGAGCGTCCCCCGGTCCGAGTAGAGGCGCTCGCATTGGCCGAAACGGA
>CAJWBT010000121.1 GCA_913020235.1 uncultured Chloroflexota bacterium | reverse complement strand
GCTTTTCCTTGCGCCGCCAGCCCATGAACTCGATGACCAGGGCGAACATGGGCACGGCCAGCACGAAAGCGGCGAAATTCAAGTGGAGTTGGGCCGCCATCCACACGGCCAACCGGCTGCCGGTGCCCGCCAGCTCCCGGTACTCGCCGGTAGGTGCGGGCCCCTGGGCCCAGACGGTCCCCGTCCCCAGGAGCAGGAGCAGGGCCGCCAGCGACAGTGCCAAGCAGAGCTTCCACGTCCGTTTGACGATCATCATCCAACCCCGATACGGTTATCTTTGGACCAGTTTTTAGTGCCTTTTTTCACAAGCTCGCCTCGTGAAGTCCCCCTGGAATAGTTGCTTTGGGGAGACGCCCCAGCTTACTTGGGCGCCGGAAGCCCTGACTGGTTGTTGATGAAGGCAAGCACTTCATCGAGGAGCCTGGTGTAAGCCAGCTTCCCGGTCTGCACGTGGGTCACTCTCCAGCTCCACACCGGGTCCGCTTCGATCTCTTGCGATTCAAGCCAAACGGTCAATACGAAGGACACTCCAAAACCCCGGGCCCCCGCTACTTTGCCGCGCCTGGGCCCACTTTGTGGTACTTTTTCTGCATCGGGTCCTTCCATCTGGCTCACGCGCCCCGGCCGCGGGTTTTGCTTCCCGCGGATCCAGCCAATGAGCTGCCAAAAGACGCTTCGAAGGCCCGGGCCGCCGCAACGCTGCTACTCTGGGCCGCACCTTGTGATCTATTTCTCATACTCAGCCAGCCAGCACTTAAATCCCAATTACATGCAACCGCCAAAATTTCCCCCCGTTCCTCTGCTGGACAAAAGCAACTCCTTGTGCGGATTCTTGCTGGGGGGCTTTCCCTCGGCATGCCAATAACCAATGGCGGCGACAGACCTACCCTATTCCCAGGGCACCCGAAGCCAAGCTACGCCCCGTGCCGAGAGCAGTACCGGGGGGTCCGGCCCCGCCTCACACCGAACCTTCGCCTCAAGCTGCTCAATGTAGCCATTGGCTCGGACAGCAACCGCTTCCTCACCATCAGAGAGGGCCACGATCACCTGAAAGTCGTTCATCGCAGCGCTGCACTGGCCGCCGAGCCACCGGAGGACACCTCGAGCGAAGTAACCATGTCCGTTGTGGGGCTGGAGATCGATGACGCGTTGGAAGTCCTCCAGCGCCTGCTGGAACTGGCGCAGCCGGAAATAAGAGACGCCTCTGAAGTAGTAGGCTGCCCACCAGCCATCATCATTCGGCCCGATGGCGACGGTGTAGCTTCGTATGGCCTCGTCAAACTCTCCTTGCAGCCGATGGGCATCGCCCATGCCCTCGTAGGCCGTGGAGGAGGACGATCCCAGGGAGATAGCCTGGTGGTAGTCCTGGTCCGCTTGAGCAAACCTGGTTAACTGTAAGAGAACATGACCTCTTTTCATGTATAAGCGGGGCGTTTCTCTAGTCTCTATGGCACGGGTGTAGTCATTCACGGCTTTCTCGTGCTCACCGAGCATGTAGTTGGCCTTTGCTCGGCCCTCGTAGGCTGCCACGTCGGAGGGCTCGGCGGCGATGGAAAGGCTGTAATAACTGATGGCCTCCTCCCAATTCCCCAGGAGGGCCATCCGGCTCGCTTGCTCGGAATAACGAAGGAGGTCCATCCGCAACGTATCATCGTGATAGAGGGAGACCTCGCTCAGGACGGTTTCCCCATCGTACGCCCCGGCATTGGTGGATGCGGGTGACGGGTGCCGACTCGCACCAGCTCCTTCGGCTGGTAGTGAAGAATCCGCCGACCCACAGCCGGCGGCGGCGGCCCAGATCACGGCAAGGGCCGGTAGGAGCAGTCGCCAGGCCCGCCGGAGATTTCCAGTTTGCGTCCGTTTGCCGCCCATGATGCCTCACAAACGCGCGGTTCGCTGAAAGACGCAGCAGGAAACGGTGAGCACTCTTTTTGGCCCGCGCTAAGGTACCGATTACCTCGTCGGACTTAGCTGAGACTTATACTGGTGGCAGAAAGAAATGCACCCGCGAGGCCGCGGGTGCATCAATAGGGTTGGACCGGGAGTTGCCTCAGTGTTCTCCGAACTCGCGCATGAAGAAGCTGAGTTCGTCCGTTTCGGGCAGCGGACCAACACCCAGTTCCCGGAATAGAACCTCACGGCATAGCTGGTATTGCCGTAGTGCCTCGTCGCGCCGTCCGGCCGCCCAGAGGGCCCGCATAAGTCCTTGGTGGTTCTCTTCCCTCAGGGGATCAACGCTTAAAGCGCGCCGGTATGCTTGAACACTTCTTTCCGGGCCACTTCGCTCCATGTGGAGGCCAGCGAGTCTTCTCAACGTGGCCAGATACATCTCCTTGAGGACCTCTCGCTCCTCACAGCACCACTCCGCGTAGGACTCGTCTTCGAGAAGGTCGCCACGGTAGAGGTCCACAGCCGTCTCGTAGGCATCGATGGCCGATGAAGGGTCTCCCTGTCGTTCCCAGCGCTCGCCCAGGCTGATGTACTCCCGAAACTCCCGAATGTCGAGTTGGTACGGAGCCTCTGGGTTGAAGTAGTAGCGGTCACCGTCATTGCAAATGAAGACCCATTGTTGGTCTTGATGCGAAGGCTCTACCAAACGTCTCAGCGTGTGTACTAGGACATGGAAGCGGTTCGCGGCGGCTTCGGGTTCTGCCTCCGGCCACAGGAACTCCTCCAGAGCATCCCGTGCCACCCGGCGCCCACCGTGAATCAGAAGTATCTGGAGGAGGTTCATGGCTTTACGCCGCTTGAGCATGTCGGGCATGGCCAGTTTGCCCTGCCGGTAGAGCTCGAAGGCTCCGAAGCAGCGGATCTTCAGGAAGGGGAAATTGGGCTCCTCGGGCGAGCCGTCGGCTTCCGAGAGGGGCCGCTGAGGCGGCCATTCGGCGTGGGCTAAACCGTTGCTTGCCTCCTGGCTCAGAGAGGTACGGAGACGCAGGATTCGCTCTTGATTTTGCAGATTCATCCGCGCATGTCTAACAATGAGGGCCGCTTGGTCGGCCTTGCTCAGCAAAGAAGCCAGGTATCTGGTCGGAGGTGAAGGGCCGTGGCCGCCGTATCCTATTTGGACAACGCCTACCTTCTCATCCCCGACCACAAGGGGCAGGCAGTGGACTACTCCGCTGCCTACGGCCATGTGCCGGCACTGCGAGGGCCATTGGTGCTTGGACCCGGACAAGGTGATGCCGCGTCCGTCGGCCAGAGCCGGGCACATCCACGGATCGTGGGCCTTGCTGTCAGGGCACGTCACTCCTGCGAACTCGCCTTCTTTCACCCGCCGCACCAGTCCGCGGCCGCTCCAGTCGTACACGGACAGCGCTCCGTCGGTAGCATTCCCTATGAGCATCATCTGGCGCAACACGGAACGCAGAAGGCCATCAAAGCCCTGCTCGGGGTCCGGAGGAACTTCAACTGGGTCAAGTCCAATGCTCTCTTTGCCCTGAGAAAGGCCGGCTTGCAAGGCGGTGCTGATCGGGCGGCTAGCCCAGGTGAGAAGGCGAAAGGCGCGAGCGAGGTCAAAGTCGCGCCGCCGGGCGGCCACGTTGAGAGCACCTGTGACCCCGCCGGGCCCGAGAAGGGGCACGCAGACGTAGGAGTGAAATCCTTTCTTCTTCACCTGTGTCCGGAGGAAACGAGGGTCCTCGGCGAGGCCCCGGGTCATGATGGGAGCTGCACTCCTCTGTACTAGTCCGGGGAAGCCCTCGCCGGGGTGAAAACAGGTGATCTGCTCGAACGAGTTTCTAAACGGGCCACGATAGGCAGTAAGGAGCATGTCGCCGCCCCGCGGCTCTACCATGAACAATTCCGCTGCTTCTGCGCCGGCCGCCTCGCGGAGCCAGTCGAGGGCTGTTTCGATGCTTTGATCAACGCGGCCCGGCGACATGGAGGTTATGAGGGTTGTCAAGGCCGCCAGATCATGCAGCAGGTGTGCCGCGGAGCCTCCGTCATGGCCAACGCCGGAAGTAACTAGGCTGTCGGCTGCTGGGGCCGATGACCCCTGCCGGTGTTCGGACAGAGTGACAAGGGCGCCGCCAGTAACTTCGGGAAGGGCGACGAGTTCGCCTATGAACCTCTTCTTTGTGGCGTCCTGGCTCGCCAGCACGAGCGAGCAGCGTGCCTTCAGGTGACCACTCTGGATGGCTTTGAATGCCGGACAGTTGTATCGGCAAATTGCCCTACCGAAGGGATCACGGCCCCGGACCACCTCATTGCACGGCTGCCCCAGCGCTTCGTTTTCCGAAACGCCCAGGGTCATGAAGGCCGCATAACTCCAGGCGACGACCCTCTGCCGGTCGTCGATCACGAAGGTCGCTTCCGCTGGCTGGACCGCTACCCCGGTTCGGTCCCCATTTTCTACTCCCTGTTTTTCGGAAGGCTTAGGACCTGGGAGATTGTGTCACGCCTCATACCACGGGCTGAGTATCATCTCAAAGCCTGGTATGAGAAGGTAATCGTACCAGGATGTGAGCAAATTCACAATAGCCCGAGCCAGCGGGCGAAAACCGTCGATAAGCAGAGCGTTCCCTCAGGACGTCTTAACTGGTATCGCGTCGCCCTTAAACCGGGCCGACCCGATCCTAAAGAATCTGCTGGTGGTGAATCCGTCGGGAATCACGCCAACTGTCAATGGCTGTGGCTCGAAAAGGGAGTCCTTCTGACACGCCGGATTATGCGCCTTCTGCAGCTACGGCGCAAGGCGTCCCCATTTAAGTGCGGCATCGACCTTCGTCTTCGTGAATCTTCAGGTATGCGCCTCCAACTCACAAAGTCTCCTGTCCACCACAGCCGTTGCGAGATTCCAAGGCGCCCTTCACCCGAAGAGAGCATAACTCCCGACTCATGGATCTCTTGGCCCGTTATCGCTGACGGCCTACACCACGGCGATAGAATGATTAGGACGGTACTGCCAGACCGATTGGCACCCGATTTGACCTGAACCAGTTCTATCCTTCTATAATGCCTCATGGCCGAAGAGCAAGGCAAAAAGGACGACGAAAAGCTGGAGTTCACTCCTGAGGGTGAGACCTTCGGTTACATTTCCTTGGACCAGGCTAGCGTCCGGGCCACCACTCGGCAACACAAAATGCGTGGCGACAGTACTCCTTTGGGCGATAGTTTTGTTAGTCAACTCGTGGCCTTGACGGAGAGGCTCACAGCCGGTAACCTGTGCTCACCCATTCCCTATCGCCTACTAGGAAAAGGAGCGTCGAATGGCTACAAGAACGCAAACGTATGAAGTTGACATAGCGGATTTGGAATATCTCCGTCACGGCGATACACCCTTCTTGGCGCGTCTCTTCAAGCCCAGCGGCAACGGTCCGTTTCCGCTCATGATCGAACTGCATGGCGGGGCTTGGGTCCGGGGAAATCGTCTGAACGGCGACGCGGCCAACGAAGCGTTGGCTAAGAGCGGTGTGATCGTGGCGGCGCTGGATTTCCGCGTGCCGCCGGAAGCATCGTATCCGGCCTCTCTGGCCGACATCCATTATGGGATTCGTTGGTGTAAGACCCAGGCCGCAGGGTGGAACGGCCGCCCGGATCGCGTCGGCGCCATGGGTACTTCCAGTGGCGCACACCAGGCCATGCTGCTCGGTATGCGCCCGGACGATCCACGCTACGCCGCGTTGCCACTCCCGACAGGAGCCGCGGCGGTGGATGGCACCTTGGGCTGCGTGATCCTGGTCTCTCCCGTCATCGATCCGCTGGGACGCTATCACTATGCCAAAGGCCTGCGACAGGATTGCACCCCACCCGCAGGGCTGGCCGAGCGGGTGGGGCCCATGCATGACCAGTATTGGCAGACGGAAGAGGCCATGGCCGAGGCGGCCCCGGCGCGTATCCTCGACCGTGGAGAGCGCACAGCCCTGCCGCCCGTGCTGTGCCTGGCACGCAGCTACGAGGAGGCGCATCCGGCCCCGGATCGCGAGGAGTTCGTCCGACAGTACCGCAAGGCTGGTGGCCAGATCGACGTGACCATCTTCGAAGGGGCGGGCGAAGGTCTGCTGAGCGATCTCTCTTCGCCAGTTGCAAAGCAGGCGCTCGAGCAGATGAGCGCGTTCGTCCATCAGCACATCGGCTAAGCCAGACAGCCCGGTGCGCTGAGGTCAAGAGCGAGGCCGAAGCCACGCTTCTGCCTCGGTGCGCACCGGGGAAACCCCCACTATTGGCAGACGCCGGCGGCGAACCGGCCCCGCAGGCTAGAGACCGCGGCCGTGGTCCGACGTTCCGGTTCGGCGGCCAATGCTCGCTAGCGATACGCAAGATCAGCGATGCTGGTCAAGCTTTGGTGTTCGGCTGCCGCTCGACGCGCGGACTTACCGACCAGCCAGCACGGCCGGATTCGGCTCGCGGATGGCATCCTGAGCTTCCGGACCAGGTGCGTTGCCCATTTCGGAGTTTTGGACCGGCCTTGGCCAGATCATCCGAACAATCGACCGAGAGAGGGAGCCGGCTAGGCAGAACATTGGTATACTACGCTGGAGCGACGGGCTCCACGCTTGCAGTCACACACATCGTGTCCAAATGATGGAGTCCACCTCAAGCTACCTACCTTCGGCTGGCGGTCGACTCCAGAGCGTGGAAGGAAGCCATGAAGTTCGGCGTAATCATTCAGCCCGACGACCTTGCCCGGCTCTCCGACCGGGCCCGCCTCGCCGAAGAGGTAGGATTCGATTACGTGGGCGTCGCCGAATCCCAGTCGTTGGCTCGGGAACTTTACGTCAGCCTGAGCGTGGTGGCCCAGGTGACTCAAAAGGCGCGAATTGGGCCGACGGTCACCAACCCCCTCACCCGCCACCCCGCGGTAACCGCCTCGGCCATCGCGTCGATCAACGAACTCTCAGGGGGGAGGGCATTCCTGGGATTCGGCACCGGTAACAACGCGGTGCTCAGCCTGGGGCTTCGTCCGGCCCGTTTGGCCCAGGTCAAAGAGTACATGGACGCGGTACGGACCTTGCTGTCGGGACAGTCCCACCAGTACCAAAAGCGGAGTATTCACGTGGGCTGGTCCCGCACGGTGGTGCCCTTCCTCATGTCGGCGGAAGGGCCCAAGACC